>NZ_JOGH01000034.1:0-100893 GCF_000721345.1 Kitasatospora sp. NRRL B-11411
GCCGGGGACGGGTCGGGGGCGGGGGCGGCGGGGGACTGACGGCCCGTCGGCCGTTCGGAACCGGCTCGCGGAATTGCCCGCGAGCCCCCCTCCGCGCGGAAATCGGCCGGGGTTCCCGGTGCTTTTCCGTGAACTGGTTGCACCGGGTCGGAGCGGGTCCTAGTGTGACGGCCTTCCCATTTCCGGCATTTCCGGAGGTTTGGCATGGACGTCCCCCCGGCGGAGCCACCGGCGGTGACGCCCGCGCTGATCGAGGCCGCGAAGTCCGGGAACCGCGAGGCCTGGGCGGACATCTACCGCTGCCACCACGGCGCGGTGCTGGCGTTCCTGCTGCGCCGGACCGGGAACCGCCCGCTGGCCGAGGACCTGGCCCAGGACACTTTCGTCCGCGCGATGGCGGGAATCCGCGGTTTCCACTGGACGGGTACGGATCTCGGCGCGTGGGTGTTCACCATCGCCCGCAACGTGCTGCTGGACCACGAGAAACGGCGCTCCACCCGGCGCGAGTCGGCGGTGGCGGTGTTCGCCGACCTGGATTCGGGGGTGCGGGTGGAGGAAGCGGTGATCGCGGCGGCGGAGGCCGAGCGGGTGGGCGTGGCGCTGGCGGTGCTGAACGAGCGTCAGCGGGCGGTGCTGCGGCTGCGCTACTGGGACGGGTTGAGCTCGGTGGAGATCGCGGACCGGATCGGGCTGCGGGTCGGCGCCGTGAAGACCCTGACCTACCGGGCCCGGCTGAACCTGCGCCGCTCGCTGGCCGCGGACGCCCCGCTGCCGGTCCGGCCCGCGCCGACGGGGGCGGACCGGCGGCGGGCGGTCGGGGCGGCGGGTCAGGCGGTGGGTCAGGCGGTGGCCGGCGGGCGCTGGCGGGAGAGCGCGGTGGAGTGCTCCTGGAAGCCGAGGCTGCGGTAGAGCGTCTCGCCGCCCTCGGTGGCGTGCAGGTCGATCCGGGTGGCGCCGGCGGCGTCGAACCAGGCGAGCAGCGCCTCGGTGCAGGCCCGGGCGTGGCCGCGGCCGCGGTGCTCGGGGCGGGTGCAGATGTTGAAGACGAAGCCGAACCGGCCCTCGGGGTGGCCGGGGGCGGGCAGCCGCTGCTCCAGGGTGCCGACGGCGCAGCTGAGCAGCCGTCCGGGACGCTCCGGGTCGTCGATCACGTAGGCCTGCAACCGCCGTTCCGGGGCGGCGAGTTGGGCGGTCAGCAGGTCGGCGGCGGTGCGCTGCCAGGGGCCGGGGCGGGCCTCGCCCTGCATGGACTCGAACATCAGCGCGCGGAGTTCGACCAGTTCTTCCGCGTCCGCGGGGACGGCCGGGCGTGGGGTGCTCATGCCGGGCAGGGTAGGGCGGGGCGGGGGGCGGGGCGCAACGGGTTTGTCGGGGGCAGCGCCTACCCTGGGCGGCATGGCAGATCAGCAGGGGCAGCGGGAAGCCGGTCCGGAGCAGGCGCTCGGGTACGAGCAGGCGCGGGACGAGCTGCTGGAGGTGGTCCGGCGGCTGGAGACCGGCGGGACGACGCTGGAGGAGTCGCTGGCGCTGTGGGAGCGCGGCGAGCAGCTGGCGAAGGTCTGCCAGCGCTGGCTGGACGGCGCCCGGGCCCGGCTGGACGCGGCGCTGGCCGCCGAGGAGCCCGCCGCCGAGTGACGGACCCGGCGCGATTGTGAGGCACGTCACCCCGGCGTCCGGGAATCGTTTAAGTTTCATCGAAGTTGGACCTCAGCGTGCGGCACCCCGCCGCCAGCCGGACCCCCGTCCCCAGCTCTGAGGTAGGACACCGACATGACCCTGGCACTCGACGCCGCCGCCCAGGACCTGCTCTTCCGCGAGGCCCGCACCGCCAACACCTTCTCGGACGAGCCGGTCAGCGACGAGCAGGTCCAGGCGATCTACGACCTGGTGAAGTTCGGCCCGACCGCCTTCAACCAGCAGCCGCTGCGCATCGTCCTGGTCCGCTCCGAGGAGGGCCGCGCCCGCCTCGTCCAGCACATGGCGGACGGCAACAAGGCCAAGACCTCCACCGCCCCGCTGGTCGCCATCCTGGCCGCCGACAACGAGTTCCACGAGGAGCTCCCCTCGCAGCTGCCGCACTTCCCGCAGGCGAAGGACCTCTTCTTCTCCGAGCGCCCGGTCCGCGAGTCCTCCGCCGCGCTGAACGCCGCGCTGCAGGCCGCCTACTTCATCATCGGCGTCCGCGCCGCCGGCCTGGCCGCCGGCCCGATGACCGGCTTCGACGCCGAGGGCCTGAACAAGGAGTTCTTCGGCGACGGCGAGCACACCGTGCTGACCGTGGTCAACATCGGCAAGCCCGGCGAGGAGGCCTGGTTCCCGCGCGGCCCGCGCCTGGAGTACGACCAGGTCGTCACCACCATCTGAACCGTCCGACCCGCGTCCCGGACCCGGTGACAGCGAAGGCCCCCGCCGTTCCCCGGCGGGGGCCTTCCGCGTGCTCGTTCCCGCTCCGGCGGTCGTCCCCGCTCCGGCGGTTTCCAGGGGCCGGGGGCTCAGCCCAGGGTCTCGGCGAGCCGGGCGAGCTCCTCGTACGAGGCGGTGCCGGTGAGCACCGTGGTGCCGGTGTCGCCGGCCGGGCGGACCAGCGCCCGGTAGCGGTCGCCCTGCACCCGCTGCCACTCCTGGCCGGCCACCGTGGCGGTGCCGTCCGGCTTGGCGCCCGGCACGTTCTGCGCCACCACGTCCTCGGACCTGCCGTTGCTCTGCTCGATCGCCGCGTACTGGCCGGAGGCGGTGCTCAGGCCCAGGTGCCAGGCGGCGTGGCCCTTGTCGTTCGGGCTGTAGCTCACCGAGGTGGCCTTCCAGCCGTCCGGGAGCTGCTGCGGCCCGAGCAGCGGGTACGGCGCGGCCCGCTTCGCCGACGCCAGTTCGACCTGGTACGGCACCGCGTGGGCGCCGCCCTTGCCGTCCGCGCTGGGGATCGAGAAGTACGCGACCACCACCACGACGCCGACCGCCGCCATCGACAGGACCATGTCCCGTACCGTCTGACGGCCCCTCTTGCTGCTGTTGCCTGCCACCCGCCCATGGTAGGCGGCGCTTACGCGGACGCCGCGCACCGGTACCGGACGGGGGCGGGCGGGGGGCGGGCGAGGAGTGCGCCACAGACACCCGTTCCACCTGCCGATACGATCGCAGCAACCCTCATCGCAGCGCCGGTGCCACTCCGTGTCCCGGTGCTGACTGGCCGTCGCGTACAGAGAGGTAACGACGATGACCACGCAGTACCCGCACCACCTCCCCTCCGCCCTGGAGGTCGCTCCGGAGGCGCCCGACCGCAACCTCGCCCTCGAACTGGTCCGGGTCACCGAGGCCGCCGCGATGGCCGCCGGCCGCTGGGTCGGCCGGGGCGACAAGAACGGCGCCGACGGCGCGGCCGTGAAGGCCATGCGCACCCTCGTCTCCACCGTCTCGATGAACGGCATCGTCGTCATCGGCGAGGGCGAGAAGGACGAGGCCCCGATGCTCTACAACGGCGAACGGGTCGGCGACGGCACCGGCGCCGAGTGCGACGTCGCGGTCGACCCGGTGGACGGCACCACCCTCACCGCCAAGGGCATGAACAACGCCGTCGCCGTCCTCGCGGTCGCCGACCGCGGCACCATGTTCGACCCCAGCGCGGTCTTCTACATGGACAAGCTGGTCTGCGGCCCCGAGGCCGCCGACTACGTCGACATCACCGCCCCGCCCGCGGTCAACATCCGCCGGGTCGCCAAGGCCAAGGGCTCCGCCGTCGAGGACGTCACCGTCGTAGTGCTGGACCGGCCCCGGCACGACGGCCTGGTCCGGGAGATCCGCGAGGCCGGCGCCCGGATCAAGTTCATCTCGGACGGCGACGTGGCCGGCGCGATCATGGCCGCCCGCGAGGAGACCGGCGTCGACCTGCTGATGGGCGTCGGCGGCACCCCCGAAGGCATCATCGCCGCCTGCGCGATGAAGTGCATGGGCGGCGTCATCCAGGGCCGGCTGTGGCCCAAGGACGCGGCCGAGCGGCAGAAGGCGCTGGACGCCGGGCACGACCTGGACCGCGTCCTCACCACCGACGACCTGGTCAGCGGCGAGAACGTGTTCTTCGTCGCGACCGGCATCACCGACGGCGAACTGCTGCGCGGCGTCCACTACCGCCAGGAGACCGCCACCACCTCGTCGCTGGTCATGCGCTCCAAGAGCGGGACGATCCGGCGGATCGACTCCACGCACAAGCTGGCGAAGCTGCGGGCGTACAGCGCGATCGACTTCGACCGGGCGAACTAGCGCGGAGCGCGAAGGCAGGGGCGCGGGGAACTGCGCGCGGCGGGAGTCGCACGTCAGCGAGGTCGCGGGATGGTGCAAGTGGCTGTCCTACGAGGCGATCTGGCTGTGGGTGCTCGGTTGGCCGCGCAGTTCCCCGCGCCCCTGCTTGCGCAGGGCCTGGCGCGGCAGTTCTTTCCGCGCCCCTGTCGGTGCGCTTCCTGCTTTCGTGCGCTCGCGGGGTTTCAGCCCGCTATGCGGGCCGGGACGCGGATCTCCGTGTCGCGGCGGCGTCGGCGGGTGAGGACGACGCGGCGTTCGGCGGCGGTGAGGCCGCCCCAGACGCCGTAGGGCTCGGGTTGGGCGAGGGCGTGTTCGCGGCATTCGAGCAGGACCGGGCAGCGGGCGCAGACGCGCTTGGCCTGTTCCTCGCGGGCGAGGCGGGCGGCGGTCGGCTCCTTGGAGGGGGCGAAGAACAGCCCGGCCTCGTCGCTGCGGCAGGCGGCCGAGGTGTGCCAGGGGTTGTCGTCCACGTCCGGCTGGGCCGCCGGGCGGCGGGCGGCGGCGGTGGCGCTGGACTCGATCGGATGCAGCACGGTAACTCCTGACCAGGCTCAAGGCTCGGGGACAATCTCGCCTCCTGCCCGACTGCCCCGTGCTCCCTCGCCGTGGCACCGTCGCCGACCCGCGGGGTCACAGCCGTACAGGAACGATGTGCGAGGGGAACTACCCCGCCGCCCCGGGATTCATGCACACCGCACGCAATCGACTACACCCTGCACTCGGAGCAACGGCGAGTGCCGCCGGGCGAGTTGACGCCCCGACGGCGATCCCGCAGGTCAGCCGTCGAGCTGTCGGCGCACCCATTCCTTGAGCTTCTTGCCGCGCCGCGGCTTGGCCTCGACGCCGCCGAACACCGCGGCGCCCTTGACCCGGACCACCGGCGCGTACGGGTCGGCGGAGGTCTGCTCGCGGACCTCGAAGCCGCCGAACACCCCGGCGCCGCCGCCGTGCAGGCTGACGTTCTCGGGGACCCGGATCTCGACGCCGCCGAACACCGAGACCACCTCGATGACCACCTCGGGGGACTCGAAGACCGCGTCGGTGAGGTCGATCTCGATGCCGCCGAACACGGCGACCGCCTTGAGGTGCGAGCCGACCCGCCAGCGGCCCTTGCGGGCGGCGCCGCCGAACACCGCGACCATGGTGGGGGCCTCGGCCCGGGCCGGGGGGAGCGGGGGCTGCGGGGCGGGGGCCGGGGCGTCCAGCGGGGCCTTGGTGAGGTTGTGCCGGATCGGCCCGGGGTGGCTGGGCAGGTCGCGGGTGAGGGGCTCCAACTCGCCGAAGGTGCGCGCGTTGTAGACGGCCTCGATGCGTTCGGCGTGCTCGTCGACGGTGAGCCGGCCCTCGGCGTACGCGTCGCGGAGCAGTTCGGCGACGCGCTCGCGGTCGGCGTCGGAGGCGCGCAGTTCGGCGGCCAGGTCGGTGCCGGGGGCCTGGGCGGGCTCGTTCTTCGGCAGCGGGGCGGGCGACTTGCCCCGCGGGTCCTGCTCGGGAGAGTTGTCCACGTCACAAGCCTAGCGAGCCCGCCCGCGAACCGAACGGCGGTTCGACGCAATGGGCGTGACGCCGGTCACGCAGGCGAACCTGGGCGCCGGGGCCGCGACGGGTGCGCCTAACCTGGAGGGTGCCTCGTCGACGAAGCCGAAAGAACCGAAGGATCTCCTCATGGCCCCAGAGTTCGCCTACCGCGACCTGCTCCCGCTCGGCACGGACTCCACTCCGTACCGCAAGCTCACCTCCGAGGGGGTCTCGACGTTCGAGGCCGGCGGTCGCACCTTCCTGCAGGTCGAGCCGGAGGCGCTGCGGCTGCTGACCGCCGAGGCGATGCACGACATCTCGCACTACCTGCGCCCGGCGCACCTGGCGCAGCTGCGCCGGATCCTGGACGACCCGGAGGCCAGCCCGAACGACCGGTTCGTGGCGCTGGACCTGCTGAAGAACGTCAACATCTCGGCCGGCGGCATCCTGCCGATGTGCCAGGACACCGGCACCGCGATCGTGATGGGCAAGCGCGGCCAGCACGTGCTGACCTCCGGCGAGGACGAGTCGGCGATCGCCCGCGGCGTGTTCGACGCGTACACCAAGCTGAACCTGCGGTACTCGCAGATGGCGCCGGTGACCATGTGGGACGAGAAGAACACCGGCAACAACCTGCCGGCCCAGATCGAGCTGTACGCCACCGACGGGGACGCCTACAAGTTCCTGTTCATGGCGAAGGGCGGCGGCTCGGCCAACAAGTCGTACCTGTACCAGGAGACCAAGGCGATCCTCAACGAGGCGTCGATGCTCAACTTCCTGGAGCAGAAGATCCGTTCGCTGGGCACCGCGGCCTGCCCGCCGTACCACCTGGCGATCGTGGTCGGCGGCACCAGCGCCGAGTTCGCCCTGAAGACCGCGAAGTACGCCTCCGCGCACTACCTGGACAACCTGCCCACCGGCGGCGACGCGAGGACCGGGCACGGCTTCCGCGATCTGGAGCTGGAGCAGAAGGTCTTCGAGCTGACCCAGAAGATCGGCATCGGCGCCCAGTTCGGCGGCAAGTACTTCTGCCACGACGTCCGCGTCATCCGGCTGCCGCGGCACGGCGCCTCGCTGCCCGTCGCGATGGCGGTGTCCTGCTCGGCGGACCGCCAGGCGCTCGGCAAGATCACCGCCGAGGGCGTGTTCCTGGAGCAGCTGGAGACCGACCCGGCGAAGTACCTGCCGGAGACCACCGACGAGCACCTGAACGACGACGTGGTGCGGATCGACCTGAACCGCCCGATGTCCGAGGTCCGCGCCGAGCTGTCCAAGTACCCGGTGAAGACCCGGCTCTCGCTCACCGGCACGCTGGTGGTGGCCCGCGACATCGCGCACGCCAAGATCAAGGAGCGCCTCGACGCCGGCCAGGGCATGCCGCAGTACCTGAAGGACCACCCGGTGTACTACGCGGGCCCGGCGAAGACCCCCGAGGGCTTCGCGTCCGGCTCGTTCGGCCCGACCACGGCCGGCCGGATGGACTCCTACGTCGACCAGTTCCAGGCGGCGGGCGGCTCGATGGTGATGCTGGCCAAGGGCAACCGCTCCAAGCAGGTCACCAAGGCGTGCAACGAGCACGGCGGCTTCTACCTGGGCTCGATCGGCGGCCCGGCGGCCCGGCTCGCGCAGGACTGCATCAAGAAGGTCGAGGTGCTGGAGTACCCGGAGCTCGGCATGGAGGCGGTCTGGCGGATCGAGGTGGAGGACTTCCCGGCGTTCATCGTGGTGGACGACAAGGGCAACGACTTCTTCGCCGAGGTCACCGACGGCCCGCTGATCACCAACCTGCGGGTGCGCTCGGCGCAGTGACGCCGGTGGTGCGCTGAAACGGGACGAGCCCCGGCCGGTGAGGGTCGGGGCTCGTTCTGGCGGTGCGGACAGCGGTCACGGGCAGTTGGTGACGGTGCCGAGCGGCTCGAAGACCTCGTCGTCCTTGGGGTCCTTGGCCGGAACGGGCGCCTCGACGGGCTGCTCGGCCAGCACCTCGAGGGCGTGCTCGATCGCATTCGGGTCGGTGGCGGCGGCGGTGTGCTCGACCGGGGCCGGGGTCTGCTCAGTCTCGGGAACAGCGGTGGTGGTCTCGTCGGCCATGGGGCGGGCCGCCTTTCAGCTGAGAGGGTTCGATCACCCGGACGACTGTCCTCGGGCGCGCGGACAGTATCGTAGGGCCCGCTAAATGTCTTATAAACGTCGCACCGCGCATCCGCTTGGTGGACGTTTGCGCGCTTCCTCATAAGCTGACGCCCCCACACGACCGGCGGCAGTGCGGGGAACAGACGGTACATCGGCCACAGGGGAGGACATGGAGCATCAGGACACGCGCTCCGCCGAGGCGTTGCGGTTCCAAGTGCTCGGCCCTGTCCAGGCGTGGCGCGGTGGCGCGCCGCTGGCGCTCGGATCACCGCAGCAGCAGGCAGTGCTGGTGGCCCTGTTGCTCGGCGAGGGCCGTCCGGTCACCACCGACGACCTGGTGGACGGCATCTGGGGAGACCGTACCCCGCCGCAGGCGGTGGCCGCACTGCGCACCTACGTCTCCCGGCTGCGTTCGGTGCTGGAGCCCAACCGGGCCGCCCGCACGCCCTCCGAGGTCCTGGTCTCGATGACCGACGGCTACGCGCTGCGGATCCCGGCCGACGCCCTCGACCTGGCCGTCTTCGAGCGGCGCGTCGCCGAGGCGTCCGCCGCCCGGGCCGACGGCGGCCTGCGCCCGGCCCACGACACCCTGGTGGCCGCGCTCGACCTGTGGCGCGGCCGTCCGCTGCCCGGCGTGCCCGGACCGTACGCCGACGCCCAGCGCACCCGGCTGGCCGAGCGGCAGCTCGCGGTGGCCGAGGAGCGCTGCGCGCTGGCCCTGGAGATCGGCCTGCACGCCGACGTGGTGGCCGAGTTGAACTCGCTGTCCGCCGCGTACCCGCTGCGCGAACGGCTGCGCGAGCTGCTGATGCTGGCGCTGTACCGCAGCGGCCGGCAGGCCGAGTCGCTGGGCGTGTACGCGGACACCCGGAAGCTGCTGATCGACGAGCTCGGGGTGGAGCCGGGCGGCGGGCTGTCCACGATGCACGCCCGGATCCTGGCCGGCGACCCGGAGCTGCTGGCGCCCCCGGCCGCCCCGCCGAAGGCCGCCGAGGAATCGCCCGCGTTCGTCCCCCCCGCCCAACTCCCGGCCGACGTCTCGGACTTCAGCGGCCGCAGCAAGATGGTGGGCGAGCTGCGGGACGTCCTGAGGGCGGGTTCCGGCCAAGCCGTCGTGGTGACCTCGCTGGCCGGCATCGGCGGCGTCGGCAAGACCACCCTCGCGGTGCACGTGGCGCACTCGCTGCGGCCGGACTTCCCGGACGGGCAGCTGTACGTGGACCTGCGCGGCGCGGGCGCCTCCCCCGCCGACCCGGCCGTGGTGCTCGGCGACTTCCTGCACGCGCTCGGCGCGCCCGACGCCCCCGACTCGCTGGACCAGCGCGCCGCGCTGTACCGCTCGCTGCTGGCCGACAAGCGGATGCTGATCCTGCTCGACAACGCCCGCGACGCCGGGCAGTTGCGGCCGCTGATCCCCGGCGTCTCCGGCAACGCGGTGATGGTGACCAGCCGCTCCCGGCTGGCCGAACTGCCCGGCGCGCACCTGGTCGACATCGAGGAGCTGACCCCGGACGAGGCGCTGGCGCTGTTCTCGGCGATCGTCGGCGCCGAGCGGGTCGGCGCCGAACCGGAGGCCGCGCTGCAGGTGGTGACCTCCTGCGGGTTCCTGCCGCTGGCGGTCCGGATCGCCGCCGCCCGGCTGGCCAGCCGTCCGCGCTGGAGCGTCTCCGACCTGGCCCGCCGGTTAGCGGACCAGCGCAACCGGCTCCAGGAGCTCCAGCTCGGCAACCTCGCCGTGGAGACCACCCTGGGGCTCGGTTACGCCCAGCTCCGGCCGGAGGAGGCCCGGGCGTTCCGGCTGCTCGCCCTGGTGGACTCCCCCGACCTGCCGCTGTCCGCCGTCGCCGCGCTGCTCGGCACCGCCGAGCAGGAGGCCGAGGACCTGGCGGAGGCCCTGGTCGAGGCCAACATGCTGGAGTGCTTCACCCCCGGCCGCTACCGCTACCACGACCTGCTGCGCCTGTACGCGCAGCGGCAGAACGCCAAGCTGGGGGACGAGGAGCAGCAGCAGGCGGCGCTGCTGCGGCTGCTCGACCTGCTGGACGCCACCATGCAGAACGCGCTGCGGGTGATGGAGCCCGACGACCAACCGGTCGAGCCGCTGCACCGGGCCGAGGCGGCCGGGCAGGCGTTCCCCGACAACGGCACCGCGCGCGACTGGCTGCGCTCGGAGGTCTCCGTGCTGCTGAGCGCCGTCGAGGTGGCCGCGAACGCCCCACTGGCGCTGCTCCACCCGGCGCTGGACATCCTGCAGAGCCTGGTGTCGGTGGCCGAGGACCCCACCCTGGTGCCCCGGATACTGGCGATGCTCCGGGCCGCCTCGGCGAGTCCCGCCGCGCAGCAGGACCCGCGGGCGCTGGCCTGCGTGCACTCCGTGCTCGGCCAGATCCACCGGATCGGCGGCGAACTCGCCGAGGCCGAGCAGTGGTTCGCGCGCAGCCTGGAGCTGCAGCCCGTCGACCGCCCGACCGTGCTGCGGCTGGTCACGACGAACGCGCTGGCGATCGTCCTGTTCATGGCGGGCCGGCCGGGCGAGGCGCTGCCGTTCTACGAGCAGGCGCAGGAGGCGGTCCGCCACTTCGACTCGCCGATCAGCGAGGCCCGGCTGCTCGGCAACATGGCCCGCGCCTACGTCGGCCTGGACCGGCACGCGGAGGCGGAGGAGTCGGCGCGCGCCGCGGTGGCGGCGGCCCGGACGTCCGGGAACGTGCCGTGCCTGGCCGACACCCTCTACCAGTTGGGCGTGGTGCTGCGGGCGACCGGCTCCCCCGGCGAGGCGGCGGTGCACCTGCGGGAGGCGCACCAGCTGTACCGGCAGCACCAGCACCCGATCTGGGAGGGCTACTCGCTGGCCAGGCTGGCGGCCTGCCTGCTCGCGGACGGTCAGTTCGCGGCAGCGGCCCGGGCGGCCGAGGAGTCGTTGTCGATCGCCCAGGAGATCGAGGCCGCGTACTGCCAGGGGATGGCGAACGCGGCGCTGGGCGAGGCGCTCCTGGAGCTGGGGCAGCCCTCGCGCGGGCTGGCGTGTCTCCAGGAGGCGCTCACGGTGTTCACGCGGCTCGGTGTGCCCGAGGCCCAGCCCGTGCAGGACCTCATCGCTTCTCGGCACACCGAGCCTTCCCTTCCCCCTCTTCCCCCGGTCGCGCCGTAGGCTTCCGCTCCCCCGTGGTACCCCCCTGGTCCCCCCTGGCGGAAGCCCGTTCCCCCCGGAGCGTCGGCGTCCCCGCAGCCCCCCGGCTGCGGGAACGCCTTGACGCTTCCCCGGCGCTGAGAAGACTCTGACAGGTGGCGATTGACGTTCGATAAACGTCCGCGGCAAGGGCGTTGACCGGGCGTCGGCGCAGGTCACGGCGGTGGCGGGGGTGCGCCATGCGGCGTGCGGTGCGGTGGCGCGCTCCGTCGCGGGCCCCGGTGTGCTTCCCCTGGCGGGCGATAAGCGCCCAACGGCACCCGAGTTGGCCGGAAACGGACTCCACGGTGCGGTGATCGCGTTTATTCTCGAAGGCCAGGGTCGGGAGTGGAGTGCGAGCCACGACGGGCAGGGCAGGACGCGC
Source organism: Kitasatospora sp. NRRL B-11411 (assembly GCF_000721345.1). Classification (NCBI taxonomy): domain Bacteria; kingdom Bacillati; phylum Actinomycetota; class Actinomycetes; order Kitasatosporales; family Streptomycetaceae; genus Kitasatospora; species Kitasatospora sp. NRRL B-11411. The sequence continues at coordinate 11,499 of NZ_JOGH01000034.1, forward strand.
GCGGGAGAGGTGCCCAGATCATCGTGACGGACGAACAGACCGCTGCCGCCGCCGACGCCGACCGGGCGTCCGCGGCGGGTGTGCGCCGGGCCGAGCGGGCCCGGCAGGCCGCCGTGTTCGACACGGTCGGGGCCCGCTACCAGGAGGTGTTTCCGGCCAGGGCCGGGCAGTTGGCGTGCGGCGACTGGCTGCTGGCCGAACTCCCGGCCGGTGCCCGGGTGCTGGACGTGGGCTGCGGGGCCGGTGAGCCGACCGCCCGCCAGCTGGCCGGGGGCGGGCTGCGGGTGACCGGCGTCGACCTGTCCGAGGGCATGCTGGCGCAGGCCCGGGCGGCCGTCCCGGGGGCCGGCTTCCACCGGATGGACGTCCTGGACCTGGGCCTGGAGAGCGCCGGATCCCTGTGGGGCGTACCGGAGTTGGGCCCGGACGGGAACGGTTCGCTGGACGCCGCGACGGCGTTCTTCTCGCTGCTGATGCTGCCCCGGGCCGAGATCGCCGAGACCCTCGGCCGGATCCGCGGGCTGCTGCGTCCGGGCGGCCTGCTGGCGCTGGGCATGGTCGAGGCGGACCTGGACGACGCGCCGCTGCCGTTCCTGGAGCAGGAGATCCGGGTCAGCGGCTACCTGCGCGAGGAGCTGTCCGGCCTGCTGGAGCGGGGCGGCTTCGCGGTGGAGGCGGTGGACAGCCAGTCGTACGCGCCCGCCGGGTCGGCGCAGCCGCCGGAGACCCAGCTGTACCTGCGCTGTCGGCGCACCGGCTGACGAGGCGTCGGCTTCCGTCCCCGAGACCACATCTGCACAGATCGGGCAGCCCGTGCGCGACCACCTGGAGCCCCTGGCGGGGCAGCCGCCCGCCGTTCCCGTCCAGCGGCACCCGCCGCCCGACGGGGACGGGCCGGACGGGGCGGGCCCCGGCGTGCCCGGGCGGCTGGCGGAGCGGCTGGCGGCGCTGGACCGGGCGGCCCGCCGGATCAACAGCTCGCTGGACCTGGGCGCGACGCTGCGCAACCTGGGCCGGGTGCTCGTCCCGGCGCTCGCGGACGCCCTGGTGGTGCTGGTGCGCGACCCGCTGCCGGACGTCGAGCGCGACCCGGGCCCGCCGCGGGCGCTGCGGGTGCGGCACACCTGCGGGACGAGGCTGGGCCGCCGGGCCGGGGTGCGCCCGGTGCCGCCCGGCGGCGACCTGGAGCGTGCCCTGGCCCGCCGCGCCCCGGGCTCCCCGACCGTGCTGGACGCCCGCCGGGGCGGGCTGGCCGCCGAGCTGCTGGGCGCGCGGGCGCTGGGCCGGCTGGCGGCGGGGACGGCGCTGCTGGCGCTGCCGCTGCACGGGCGGCAGGCCGCGCTCGGCATGCTGCTGCTGGTGCGCCGCCCGCGTCCGGACGGCGCCCCGGCCTGTTTCGACCCGGCCGACGCGGCGACCGCCGCGCACCTGGCCACCCACGGCGGCCTGGCGGTGGACACCGCGCTGCGCTACACCCGCGAGTGGGAGATCGCCGACGAGCTGCAGCGCTCGATGCTGCCCGCGCACCTGCCGCAGCCGCACGGCGTCCGGCTGGCGCACCGCTACCTGCCGGGCGAGCGGGGCGCGCAGGTCGGCGGCGACTGGTACGACTCGATCCCGCTGCCGGGCAACCGGGTCGCGCTGATCACCGGCGACGTGATGGGCCACTCGCTGACCTCGGCGGCCGTGATGGGCCAGCTGCGGACGTCGGCGCAGACCCTGGCGGGCCTGGACCTGCCGCCGCACGAGGTGCTGTACCACCTCGACGAGCAGGCCCAACGGCTGGGCCGCGAACACCACTTGGCGACCTGCGTGTACGCGGTGTACGACCCGATCGCGGGCCGGGTGCGGATCGCCAACGCCGGGCACGTGCCGCCGGTGCTGATCGGCCCGGACGGCACCAGCGAGCTGCTGGACCTGCCGCCGGGCGCGCCGATCGGCGTCGGCGGGGTGGACTTCTCCTCGGTGGAGCTGCCCGCGCCGCCCGGTTCGGCGCTGCTGCTGTTCACCGACGGCCTGGTGGAGACCCGGCGCCGCCCGCTGGGCACCGGCCTGGAGCTGCTGCGGGCCCGGCTGGCGGGCGGCAACCGGCTCACCCCGGAGCAGCTGTGCCAGGAGGCGCTGCGGATCCTGCCGCCGGGCGACCGGGCGGACGACATCGCGCTGCTGGCGGCGGCGTTCGACGGCATCCCGGCCGAGGACGTGGCGCACTGGCACCTGCAGCCGCGGCACGAGACGCCGGGCCGGGCGCGCCGGCTGGCGGGGCACGCGCTGCGCCGGTGGGGGCTGGAACACCTGGCGGAGAGCTGCGAGTTGATGGTCAGCGAGCTGGTCACCAACGCGATCCAGCACGCCACCCGGCCGGTGACGCTGCGGCTGGTGCGCACCTCGCTGCTGCGCTGCGAGGTCGGCGACGACTCGCCGGCGCTGCCGCGCACCCGCCGGGCCGGGCCGGAGGAGGAGCGCGGGCGGGGCCTGCAGATAGTGGCCCGGTGCGCGGACCGCTGGGGGGCGACCCGGCTGGGGACGGGCAAGGTGGTCTGGTTCGAGCAGCGGCTGACCCGTTAGACCCTGCCGCCCGGCAAGACCCGCCGGACAGGGCCCAGCCGTCGGGCTCCCGTCAGCCGTCTGGCTCCCGTTCGGCGGTGGTGAGTCCGTCGAGGGCGGCGAGCACGTCGGGGCCGAGCACGGCGAGCGCGAGCGGGCGGCTGCGGCGCAGGGCGAGGACGGTGCGCAGCACGTCGGCGTGGTGGATCTCGCGCAGGGCGGCGGCGTACTCGGCGGCCTCGGCGGGCGGGGCGTCCCGCCAGGCCAGCAGCAGGGCCTTGACCACGGCGAACATCATCCGGCGGCCGCGGACGAGTTCGGGCCGTTCGTTGAGGCCGAACACCTCGATGGTGGCCTCGCCGCGGGCGGTCAGCGGGTCGTACGCGCCGGAGTCGAGGTAGAGCCGCAGGTGGTCGGCGGGGTCCTCGCGGCAGGGGTCGATCAGCAGGCCGTCGCCGGTGGCGGGGTCGCGCGGGAAGCGGTCGCGCTTGCGGTTGCTGTTGCAGTGCGCGCAGGCCAGCAGGTGGTTCTGCCAGTCGAAGGTGCGCAGCGGGGCCTGGGCGATCGGTTCGAAGTGGTCGATGTCGGTGCCGAGGTTGTCGCCGCAGTACATGCAGCGTTCCAGGCCGGGGGCCATCTGCCGGAGCATCAGCCGCAGTTGGGCCTTGGGGCGGACGGCGCGGCGCCAGGCGGCGCGTCCGGTGGCGGTGGTGGGGCCTTCGGTGCGTATCCGGTCGGTGGCGCGGGCGAGTTCGGCGGCCAGCCGGGGTTGCAGGGGCGGCCGCTGGAGCGGGATCACCCGTCCCTGCCGAGCAGCCGGGCGGTGACCTCGTCGACCCGGGCGGTCAGCGAGCTGTTGAGCTTGGCGCCGAGTTCGCGGTACGCGGCGAGTTCGGCGTCGGTGGCCTGTCCGGCGTACATCTTGCGTTCCAGGCGCACCAGCAGCCGGCGTTCGGCCTCGGCGGCGGGCGAGTAGGCGCTGGGCAGGGCGAACAGTTCGGAGAGCGCGGTGTCCTCGCCGCTGCCGTACAGCACCCGCTGGTGCAGTTCCTCGTCGAGCCGGTAGGGGGCGCGGTCCTCGTCGGGGCCGGGCAGCCGGATCAGGGCGCCGGGGTCGGCGGCCTGGCAGACGTAGGGGCTGTGGGTGGCGACCAGGAACTGGGTGTGCGGGAAGCGTTCGGTGAGCCAGGGGCCGATCCGCTGCTGCCAGTGCGGGTGCAGGTGCCGGTCGACGTCGTCCAGCAGGACCGGTCCGGGGGTGGCGGTGGCGGCGGCGAGTTGGCTGACCAGGCGGGCCAACTGTGCGGTGCCGTCGCCGAGTTCGTCCAGCGGGAGTTCCAGGCCGCCGCGGGCGACGTGCTGCCGTTCCGGGTCGCTGACCCGCCAGCCGGCGGGCAGTACCTCGGCCGCCAGCTCGGCGTCCAGCGGGACGCGGCGGCCCGGGGCGGGCAGCGGGTAGTGGGCGCGCGGGGTGCCCGGCGGGTCGCCGACCCGCCAGCGCGGGGCCGGGTCGGCCTGGGCCCAGCCGTCGGCGCCCCAGCGGGCGGCGGGGCCGCCGGGCAGCGCGCCGAGCGCCATGGCGAGCACCCGCAGCAGGGTGGTCTTGCCGCTGCCGTTCGGTCCGGCGAACACCGTCCAGCCGGGGCCCGGCGGGACCGCCAGGTCGACCTCGCGCGCGCCGGTGAAGCACTTCACTCCGGACACCCTGATCCGCGACACGTACACCGGACCACCCCCTCGGAGCGATTCATGCCCACGCCCCGGCCCGCCCATCCCCCCGCGGGGGCGGCCGGGAGGTGAACGGACGCGTCGTCAACTCCGCGCCCCGGGAGGCGGGTCGCCCGTCCGGGTGGAACCGGGTGGGGCGCCGTCAGGAGGCGGGCCGGATCGGGAGGCCGCGCAGGGCCTCCCGGAGCGCCGCCGCGAAGCGGCCGTACTCGGTGGTGCGGGCGGAGCCGGGGCGGTGGGCGAGGCCGATCCGGCGGCCGGGGGCGGGCTGGGCGAAGCGGACGGCGGCAAGCCGGTCGGTGCGTCCGGTCTCGACGTCGAGCGCGGTGGCGGGGAGCAGGGTGACGCCGAGTCCGCCGGCGACCAGTTGGACCAGGGTGGAGAGCCCGGCGGCCCGGGTGCTGCCGCCGGCCGGGTCGGCGCCGACCTCGCGGCAGATGTCGAGCGCCTGGTCGCGCAGGCAGTGGCCCTCCTCCAGCAGCAGCACGTCGAGGTCGAGCAGGGCGTCCCGGGGGACGTCGGCGCGGCCGGCGAGTTCGTGCTCGGGCGGCACGACCAGCACGAAGTCCTCGTCGAACAGCGGGATCTCGGCCACCGGCTGGCTCCCGCCGGCGGGCAGGGCGAGCAGCAGCAGGTCGAGCCGCCCGTCGGCCAGGCCGCCGAGCAGCGAGGGGGTGCGCTCCTCGTGGACGTGCAGTTCGAGGTCGGGGTAGGCGTCCCGGACCAGGCGCAGCACGGCGGGCAGCAGGTACGGTGCGACGGTCGGGATCACCCCGAGGTGCAGCGGCCCGGTGAACGGGCGGCGGGCGGCCTCGGCCTCCTCGGTGAGCGCGTGCAGCGCGGCCAGCACCCGGCGGGAGTGCGCGGCGATCCGCTCCCCGAGCGGGGTGATCACGACCCGCCGGGTGGTCCGTTCGACCAGTTGGGCGCCGAGCGACTCCTCCAGCGCGGCGACCGCCCCGGACAGCGCGGACTGGCTGGTGCCGATCGCGGACGCGGCCTCCCGGAAGTGCCGGTGCTCGGCGACCGCGGCGAAGGCCCGCAGCTGGGAGACGGTGGGGGTGCGGGGGGCGCTGGGCTTCACGGGGGGTGCTTCCTGCCGGCCGACGGGGGTGCTCCCCTCCAGTCTGCCGCACTGATCGGACTTGCCTATCGCACCGCACGCCAGAACCGATTTCACTGATCAGTTGCTCTGTGCAAGGCTGGGGAGTGTCCGCAATCCGGACATCCCTCGTCCCAAACCCTGGAGAAGCGACGTGCTGACGATCGGCGACAAGTTCCCCGAGTACGAACTCAACGCCTGCGTGGACCTCGACGCCGCGAGCGCCTTCGCCGAGATCAACCACAAGTCCTACGAGGGCAAGTGGCGCGTCGTCTTCTTCTGGCCGATGGACTTCACCTTCGTCTGCCCGACCGAGATCGCCGCGTTCGGCAAGCTGAACGAGGAGTTCGCCGACCGCGACGCCCAGATCCTCGGCGTCTCCGGCGACTCCGAGTACGTGCACCACGCCTGGCGCAAGGACCACAAGGACCTGCGCGACCTGCCCTTCCCGATGCTCGCCGACATCAAGCACGACCTGATGCGCGCCTGCGGCGTCGAGGGCGCGGACGGCACCGCCCAGCGCGCGGTGTTCATCGTCGACCCGAACAACGAGATCCAGTTCGTCATGGTGACCGCCGGCTCCGTCGGCCGTAACCCCAAGGAGGTGCTGCGGGTCCTCGACGCCCTGCAGACCGACGAGCTGTGCCCGTGCAACTGGAACAAGGGCGAGGACACCCTCGACGCCCAGTCCCTGCTGGCCGGCTGACCCCGATGGCGCTCGACGAACTCAAGGCCGCCCTGCCGGACTACGCCAAGGACCTCAAGCTCAACCTCGGCTCCGTGATCGGCAACTCCGACCTGCCCGGGCAGCAGCTCTGGGGCACCGTGCTGGCCTGCGCGATGGCCACCGGCTCGGCGAGCGTGCTGCGCGAGCTGGAGCCCGAGGCCAAGGCCAACCTGAAGCCCGAGGCCTACGAGGCCGCCAAGGGCGCGGCCGCGATCATGGCGATGAACAACGTCTACTACCGGACGCTGCACCTGCTCTCCGACAAGGAGTACGGGACGATGCGGGCCGGCCTGCGGATGAACATCATCGGCAACCCGGGCGTCGACAAGGTCGACTTCGAGCTGTGGTCCTTCGCCGTCTCGGCGATCAACGGCTGCGGCCAGTGCCTCGACTCGCACGAGGGCGTGCTGCGCAAGGCCGGGGTCGACCGCGAGGTGATCCAGGCCGCGATCAAGATCGCCGCCACCGTCCAGGCCGTCGCCGCGGTGCTGGACGCGGAGGCGCAGCTGCTCCGCTGAGCCCGCTGGACGAAAGGTCCGCCCGGGGAGAGGGTTTCTCTCCTCGGGCGGACCTTCTGCGTCACCGGGCTTGCCCGCGCAGTTCCCCGCACCCCCGGCGGGGCGCGCGGGACTTCACTGCTTCCGGGCGGCTTCGATGGCCTGGAAGACCTCCTGCCCCGCGGCGTTGCGCTGGCGGAGGTGGCCGGTGACGGTGTTGGTGACGGCGATCAGCGGGACGGCGACGATCGCGCCGGGGATGCCGCCGAGGATGGAGCCGGCGGCGACGCCGAGGACCACGGCGAGCGGGTGGACCCGGACGGCGCGGCCGAGGATGAGCGGCTGGAGGATGTGGCCCTCCAGCTGCTGGACGCCGATCAGGATGGCCAGCGCGATCAGCGCCTTCGCCGGGCCGACCGTGACCACCGCGATCAGCACCGCGATGGTGCCGGTGACCAGCGCGCCGACCAGCGGGACGAACGCGCCCAGGAAGATGATCACCGCGAGCGGGATGGCCATCGGCACGCCGAGCATGAAGAGCCCGATGCCGATGCAGAGCGCGTCGATGAAGGCGACGGTGACGGTGCCGCGGACGTACGCGGTGAGGGTGGCCCAGGCCTTGGGGCCGGCGCCGGCCAGCGCGTAGCGGGAGTGCCGGGGCAGTCCGCGCAGCACCCAGCTCCAGATCCGGGCGCCGTCGTAGAGCAGGAAGAAGGTGGTGAAGGCGGTGAGCACCACGCCGGTGAGCAGTTCGACGGCGATGGTGACGCCGGTGAAGCCGGCCGAGGTGAGCTGCTCGGAGTTCTTGCCGATGGCGGTGGTGATCTGGTTGGTGACGTTGTTGAGCTGGTCCGGGGTGAGGTGGAACGGGCCGGTGAGCAGCCAGTCGCGCAGCTGCCGGACGCCGTTCTGGACCTGGATGGTGACCGGGTCGAGGTTGCTGGAGACCTGCCAGAACACGAACCAGCCGACCAGGCCGATGCTGGCCAGGCCGGCCAGGAAGGTGATGGCGGCGGCCACCGAGCGGGGGACGCCGTACCGGCGCAGCCAGGAGACGGTGGGTTCGAGCAGCGCGGAGATGAGCAGGGCGGCGACCGCGGCGAAGGCGACGAGCTTGAGGGTGTCGACGACCCGGAGGACCACGTAGAGGGCGACGCCGAGCAGCAGCAGCCGCCAGGTGGACTCGGCGGCGACCCGCAGCGACCAGGGCACCGCGTCCACCGGGTTGGCGGGCCGGCCGAGCGGGGCGGTGCCGAGCGGGTGTTCGGCGGGCGGGACTTCGGCGGGCGGCGCGGTGCGCGGGGCGGGGACGGTGTCGTCGGTGCGCACGACCGCTCCTTCGGGGTCGGCCGGTGCGCCGTGGCCGGCGAGTTGACGGGCCGTCTGCTCGGCGGTGCGCAGGGCGGCCCGTTCGGCGGCGAGTTCGACGGCCTGCTCGGTGGCGAGGACGTGTGCCTCGGCGGAGATGGCCGCGCGGCGGCGGCGTTCGGCGGCCGCGAACAGTCCGGCGGCGACCGCTCCGATCTTGGCGATGCCGCGCCAGCGGCCGCCGCCCGGCTCTTCTTCCGTCACTGCCCGGTCTCCCCCGTGTCGGTTCCTCTCGGCCGCGGGTCGCGCGGTCGTCGGTGAGGAACGCTACCCGGCGTCGAGGGGCCCGGTCTCGGGGGTATCTCGGCCGACTGCCGGTGGAATCGGGCAAATCATCGGCTTTCCGGATGTTTCGACCGGCGGGTCCGGGGAACGGGAGAGGTACCGAACGGACCTTCTGTCGGCGGACCGGCCGGGAGCGGAGAGAAACCAGGACCCGCTCCGCTTCCCCGCGTCCGCACCGAGCCGTCACCGCCCGCGGCGCACTGGTCAGCGTCGCCCGGGCGGGGCGGCCCGCGCCGTGGCGGCTGTCTCGCGGCAGCAGCACGGAGGGCCCCGGCGCGTCCCTCGCGGGACGCGCCGGGGCCCTCCGTCACGTGCGGGGCCGGTCCAGTACCAGGGGCCGGCCTAGTACCAGCTGTGGGCCTGCCAGAACGACCAGGCGCCGCAGGGGCTGCCGTAGCGGCTGTTCATGTAGTTGAGGCCCCACTTGATCTGGGTCTCGGGGTTGGTCCGCCAGTCCGCGCCGGCCGAGGCCATCTTGGAGCCCGGCAGCGCCTGGACCAGGCCGTAGGCACCGGAGGAGGCGTTGGTGGCGGTGTAGTTCCAGCCGCTCTCGCGCTTCACGATCTGGCTGAAGCACTGGAACTGGGTGGGGTCACCGACGATCTGCAGCGCCATGTCCTGGACCGAGCCGGGGCTGACGGTGGCGAGCACGCTGCGGGCGGCGGCGCGGTTGGCCTCCTCCTTGGCGCGCTTGGCCTCGGCCTCCTTGGCGGCCTTGTCCGCGTCGGCCTTGGCCTGGGCGTCGACCGCGGCCTTCTGCCGGGCGGCCTCGGCGGCGGCCTTCTTGGCGGCCGTGTCGGCGGAGACCTGCTGGGCGTTCGCCTGGCGGCTGATGCCGTCGCTGACGTTCTGGGCCTGCGCACCGGTGGGCGCGTCGGCGAGCAGGGTGGCGCTCGCGACGTCGACCGTCTGGACGGTCTTGCCCTCACTGCCAGAGGCCGCACCCACGACGGCACCGACGGCGGTCACCGCGGTGGCGGAGGCGACAGCGACTCCCCGGACCGAGATCCGAGTCACATGGTTTCCTTCCAGCGTCGCCCGTCCTGTGACCGTACGGGCGCGTATCTGCCCCTGGCACTGGCCTCCGTCGAACGCTGGTCACGGGAGGCACGGGCTCGGCCGTACCTCCGGGCGGAGCCCGGGAGTTCGGTTGGATCGAGCGGCGTACGGCCTTGCGGTGTTCAATTGTCCGTCCGCCGACCGGGGTCGTCGGACGTGCTTTTGCCGTACGCGGGGCCTGACAGAACCCACACCATGCCGCACGCGAGTGTGTCTACGCAATTCCCTTGGCCGTGGCGGATCTCACAAACTTTTCCACCTGCGGCTTTGGCGGCGGGGCCGCCGAGGGGACGTCAGTTCGACTGACAGCGAAGGGGCCTGACGCTATGCGCCAGACCCCTTTGCCCCGTTGTGTCCGGTTATGGCTACGGCTGGATGTCCTCCAGCATCTCGGTCACCAGTGCGGCGATCGGCGAGCGCTCCGAACGCGTGAGCGTGATGTGGGCGAACAGCGGGTGGCCCTTCAGCTTCTCGACCACCGCGACCACCCCGTCGTACCGGCCGACCCGCAGGTTGTCCCGCTGGGCGACGTCGTGGGTGAGCACCACCCGGGAGTTCTGGCCGATCCGGGAGAGCACCGTGAGCAGGACGTTGCGCTCCAGCGACTGCGCCTCGTCGACGATCACGAAGGCGTCGTGCAGCGAGCGGCCGCGGATGTGGGTGAGCGGCAGGACCTCCAGCATCCCGCGGGAGATGACCTCCTCGATCACGTCCGGCGTGGTGACGGCGGAGAGGGTGTCGAAGACCGCCTGCGCCCAGGGGCCCATCTTCTCGGCCTCGCTGCCGGGCAGGTAGCCGAGTTCCTGGCCGCCGACCGCGTACAGCGGACGGAACACCATCACCTTGCGGTGCTGGCGGCGCTCCAGGACGGCTTCGAGCCCGGCGCACAGGGCGAGCGCGGACTTGCCGGTGCCGGCCCGGCCGCCCATCGAGATGATCCCGATCTCCGGGTCGAGCAGCAGGTCGAGGGCGATCCGCTGCTCGGCGCTGCGGCCGCGCAGGCCGAACGCCTCGCGGTCGCCGCGCACCAGCTGCACCCGGCCGTCGGGGGCCACCCGGCCGAGTGCCCGGCCGCGCTCGGAGTGCAGCACCAGGCCGGTGTGGACCGGGAGTTGCTCGGCGCCCTCGACCTCCAGCGCGTGCTCCTGCCCGGCGAACAGCCGGTCCACCTGGTCGGCGGGGACGTGCAGTTCGGTCATGCCCGTCCAGCCGGAGGTGATCGCCAGCTCGGCCCGGTACTCCTCGGCCAGCAGGCCGACCGAGCTGGCCTTGATCCGCAGCGGCAGGTCCTTGGAGACGACGGTGACGTCGTAGCCCTCGGCCTGCAGGTTGCGGGCGACCGCGAGGATCCGGGTGTCCGCCTCGCCGCCGCCGGCCCGGTAGCCGGCCGGGAGGATCGAGGTGTCGGAGTGGTTCAGTTCGACCCGGATGGTGCCGCCGAGCTCGCCGACCGGGATCGGTTCGTCCAACCGCCCGTGCCGGACCCGGTAGTCGTCCAGCATCCGCAGCGCCTGGCGGGCGAAGTAGCCCAGCTCCGGGTGGTGCCGTTTGCCCTCCAGCTCCGTCACCACGACGACCGGGAGGACCACCTCGTGCTCCTCGAACCGCGTCATCGCGAGGGGGTCGGCCAGGAGCACGCTGGTGTCGAGGACGTACGTGCGCCGGTCAGGTGTCCGGCGGCTCTTGGAACTGACCACTAGCCCTCCAGAGCGGGTGACCCGACGTCACCCGCGGCCCACCGGTCCCCGCGGCCCCGCTGGCCGGGGGGACGGTCTGAGGGGAGTATTCCCAGGCGAGGGGCACCGCATTCGCGCCGGAGCGAATGGCGGGATCACAGCAGGTGAACGTTTTCCCACCCGTCCCACGGGTAGAAGCGTCTGACCCGGGGTCAGCGCCCCATCCGCCGGTTGCGCAACTGGTAGTCGCGCAGCGCCCGCAGGAAGTCGACCTTCCGGAAGGCCGGCCAGTACGCCTCGCAGAAGTAGAACTCGCTGTGCGCGGACTGCCAGAGCAGGAAACCGGACAACCGCTGCTCGCCGGAGGTGCGGATCACCAGGTCCGGGTCGGGCTGGCCCTTGGTGTAGAGGTGCTCGGCGATGTGCTCGACGTCGAGGATCTCGGCGAGCTCCTCGATCGAGGTGCCGCGCCCGGCGTGCTCCTGCAGCAGCGAGCGGACGGCGTCGGCGATCTCCTGGCGGCCGCCGTAGCCGATCGCCACGTTCACGGTCAGCCCGTCGACGTGCTCGGTCTCCTGGGCGGCCTGCTTGAGCACCCCGGAGGTGCGGGCGGGCAGCAGGTCGAGCGCGCCCACCGGGTGGACCTTCCAGCGGCCGGCCGCGACCAGGCCCTGCACGGTGTCCTCGATGATGCCCAGCAGCGGGACGAGCTCCTCGGCGGGGCGGGCCAGGTTGTCGGTGGAGAGCATCCAGAGGGTGACCACCCGGACCTCGGTCTCCGCGCACCAGCCCAGGAACTCGCTGATCTTGTCGGCGCCGCGCTGGTGGCCGTAGGCGGTGCTGCCGCCGGTGGCCTTGGCCCAGCGGCGGTTGCCGTCCAGGATCACGCCGATGTGGTGCGGGGTGTTGGCCAGGTGCACCTCGACCCGGCGGCCGTACAGCCGGTAGGCCCGGTCCAGCAGGTTGCGCAGCCCCGGCGTGCGTTCCACCACATCGCGCAGACCCATCGTGAACGGCCCCTCCGTGCTGATTGCTCCGGGTGCGAAATCCCTGCGGCAGCCTACTCCGCCCGGGTTTGCGCGCGGCAAAACCGCAGGTACCGGTCTTGTCACAGTGCGCGCACGGGGACGGCTACGGAACGGTCTCCGAATCCTTAAACACCCCCTAAACCGGATTCCGGGTCTTGACGCTTGCCATTGGTCTAGTCCAGCGTGTGGTCAGCACCACATCGGACCCTCCCCCACAGCGGAGCCGCCGCGACCCCCACCGCGGCGGCTCTCCTCCGACCTTCCCAGCGTGCCTCCCCACACCCCACACCCCCACTCCCCTGCACTGGAGCCTGCCATGGCCCGTACCCTGCAGCAGCCGTCCCACCGGCGCCGCAACAAGATCCCGGCGGTGCTCGCCACCGCGACCGCGCTGGCCCTGGCCGGCACCGGCCTGGCCCTGTCGGCCGGCGGCGCGAACGCCGCGGTCGGCAACCTGGTCACCAACGGCGGTTTCGACTCCGGCCTGTCCGGCTGGACCTGCGCCGGCACCGCCACCACGGTCTCCACCCCGGTGCACTCGGGCACCGGCGCGCTGGCCGCCACCCCCGGCGCCGGCGACACCGCGGAGTGCACCCAGACCGTCTCGGTGCTCCCCAACACGGCCTACACGCTGAACGGTTGGGTCCAGGGCCAGTACGTCTACCTGGGCGCCCGCGGCACCGGCGGCACCGACCCGTCCACCTGGTCGGCGCAGAGCGCCTGGAACCAGCTGAACACCACCTTCACCACCGGCGCCAACACCACCAGCGTCACGCTCTACCTGCACGGCTGGTACGGCCAGCCCACCTACTACGCGGACGACGTCCAGCTGATCGGCCCGGGCGGCACCGCCTCCCCGACCCCGTCGGCCTCCGCCACCTCGGCCTCGCCGTCGGCCTCCGCCTCGCCGACCAAGAGCGCCTCGCCGTCCGCGTCGGCCTCCCCGTCGCAGAGCGCCTCCCCGTCGGCCTCGGCCTCCTCCTCGCCGTCGCCGTCCGCCTCGTCGAGCACCAGCAACCCGCCGTCGAACAGCAGCCTGCCGAAGCACGTGCTGACCGGCTACTGGCAGAACTTCGACAACGGCTCGACCGTGCAGAAGCTCTCCGACGTGCAGTCCGCGTACGACATCATCGCGGTCTCCTTCGCCGACGCGACCACCACCCAGGGCGGCATCTCCTTCACCCTGGACCCGGCGCTGGCCACCAAGCTCGGCGGCTACACCGACGCCCAGTTCAAGGCCGACATCGCCGCCAAGCACGCGGCCGGCAAGAAGGTCGTCCTCTCCATCGGCGGCCAGAACGGCGCCATCTCGGTCGGCAACGCCACCGCGGCCGCCAACTTCGCCAACTCGGCGTACAGCCTGATCCAGCAGTACGGCTTCGACGGCATCGACGTCGACCTGGAGAACGGCGTCGACCCGACCTACATGTCGCAGGCGCTGCACACCCTGCAGTCCAAGGTCGGCCCCAACTTCATCCTGACCATGGCGCCCGAGACCATCGGCATGTACTCCACCGCCGGTGCGTACTTCCAGCTCGCGCTGAACACCAAGGACATCCTGACCGTCGTCAACACCCAGTTCTACAACTCGGGCGGCATGAACGGCTGCGACGGCAAGGTGTACACCCAGGGCACCATCGACTTCATCACCGCGCAGGTCTGCACCCACATCCAGGGCGGCCTGCGTCCGGACCAGGTCGGCATCGGCGTCCCGGCCTCCACCAAGGCGGCGGGCGGCGGCTACGTCAACTCCACCGTGGTGAACAACGCGCTGGACTGCCTGGCCACCGGCAACCACTGCGGCAGCTTCGTCCCGCCGGCCAAGTGGCCGACCATCCGCGGCGCGATGACCTGGTCGACCAACTGGGACGCCAACAACGGCAACGACTTCTCCAACAACGTCGGCGCCTTCGCCCACAACATGCAGTAGCACCCGGAGACCAGTGCGCCGCTCCTTGAGGGTGGGGCAGGTGCACTCACAGGGGCCCGTCGTACCGCTGGGGTACGGCGGGCCCCGCCCGTGTCCCGGACGGGGCACCGCCGGTCAGCGGTGGGCGGCCGCCAGCAGCGCCGCCAGGGTGCCGAGCAGCATCGCCGGGCCGAAGGCCAGTTCGGTGCGGCGGCCCGCGCGGCGCAGCACCAGCAGCGCCACCGCCCAGAGTCCGGCGACCAGCCACATGGAGAAGAGGCCCCCGTACACCGCGCGCCAGCCGCCGAGCGCCAGGGCGGCGCCCAGCGACGGGGCCAGCTTGGCGTCGCCCAGGCCCATCGGGGCGAGCAGCGCCAGCAGCAGGAACAGCAGTCCGAGGACGCCCGCGGCCAGCGCGCAGCGCAGCCAGACCGCCGGACGGTGGTCGGTGAGCGGGACGAGCACGGCGGTGCCGAGGAACAGCGGCAGGGTCAGCGCGTCGGGCAGCCGCTTGACCGCGGCGTCCACGAAGCCCAGCACGGTGCCGAACAGCGCCAGCCACACCAGCAGCGGCAGCCAGCGGCCCGGCGCCCAGCCGCCCAGGGCCGCGCCGAGCGCGGCGGCGACCGCCTCGACGGCCAGCGGCGGGGGCCCGGTCCGTTCGCCGTGCCGGACGCACCGGCCGAGCGGGGTGGGCAGGCAGCTGCCCCACGGCTCGCCGGGCGGCACCGCGTAGCGCGCCACCGCGGGGCGCAGCAGCGCGCCCGCGAAGAGTCCCAGTACGGCTCCGACCACTGCCCCGGTCATCCGGCCCCTCCCCTGACGGTCCGCCGCGACCCTACCGCCGCGGGGCGGTTCGCCCGTCCGTGTCCAGGTGGCGAACAGCACTCGGTGATCGGCGTAACGCGGCCGTAAAGTAAGCGGGTATGCAGGTGATCCAGTCCAGCAAGCTCGCCAATGTCTGCTACGACATCCGCGGCCCGGTGCTCGACGAGGCGATGCGGCTGGAGGAACAGGGCCACCGCATCCTGAAGCTCAACACGGGCAACCCCGCCGCGTTCGGCTTCGAGGCGCCGCCCGAGATCCTCCAGGACATCCTCCGCAACCTCAACTCGGCGCACGGGTACGGCGATTCGAAGGGCCTGCTGTCGGCCCGGCGGGCCGTGGTGATGCACTACGAGGAGCGCGGGCTGCACGGCCTGTCGGTCGAGGACGTCTACCTGGGCAACGGCGTCTCCGAGTTGATCCAGCTCGCCATGACCGCGCTGCTCGACGACGGCGACGAGGTCCTCGTCCCGGCCCCCGACTACCCGCTGTGGACGGCCTCGGTCTCGCTGGCCGGCGGCACCGCCGTGCACTACCGCTGCGACGAGCAGGCGGAGTGGTACCCGGACCTGGCCGACATCGCGGCGAAGGTCACCGACCGGACCCGGGCGATCGTGGTGATCAACCCGAACAACCCGACCGGCGCGGTCTACCCGCGCGAGCTGCTGGAGGGGATCGCCGAACTCGCCCGCCGGCACAAGCTGGTGGTCTACGCGGACGAGATCTACGACAAGATCCTGTACGACGGCGTGGAGCACACCCCGCTGGCCACCCTGGCGCCCGACCTGTTCTGCGTCACCTTCAACGGCATGTCCAAGTCCTACCGGGTGGCGGGGTTCCGCTCCGGCTGGATGGTGCTGTCCGGCGACCGGCACCGGGCCCGCTCCTACATCGAGGGCCTCAACGTGCTGGCCTCGATGCGGCTGTGCGCCAACATGCCCGCCCAGCACGCGGTCGCCGCCGCGCTCGGCGGCCGGCAGTCGATCCGCGACCTGATCCTGCCCGGCGGCCGACTGCTCGCCTCCCGGGACGCGGCGTACAAGCTGCTGAACGAGATCCCGGGCGTCTCCTGCGTGAAGCCGAAGGGCGCGCTGTACGCCTTCCCGCGGCTGGACCCGCAGGTCTACAAGATCAAGGACGACGCGCAGATGGTGCTGGACCTGCTGCGCTCCCAGCGGATCCTGATCGTCCAGGGCACCGGCTTCAACTGGCCCGACCCGGACCACTTCCGGCTGGTCACCCTGCCGCGCCCGGAGGACATCACGGACGCGGTCACCCGGATCGGCGACTTCCTGTCCGGCTACGCGCAGCCCTGACGCGGGTGCGCCCCGCGCCCCTTCCGGGACGCGGGGCGAACGTTTCGCCGCTCGCGCGGGTCAGTCGCCGAGGCGCTTGACCAGCGCCCGGTACTCGTCCCACAGCTCGCTCGGCGTGTGCGCGCCGAACATCTCCAGGTGGGCCGGGACGAGCGCGGCCTCCTGCTTCCAGATCTCCTTGTCGACCGTGAACAGCAGCTCGCGGTCGGCGTCGGCGAGCTCCAGCCCGTCCAGGTCGAAGCCGTCGACCTCGGGGAGCACGCCGATCGGGGTCTCGACGCCCGCCGCGGTGCCCTCCAGGCGCTCGACGATCCACTTCAGGACGCGGCTGTTCTCGCCGTAGCCGGGCCAGACGAAGTGGCCGTCGGCGTTCTTCCGGAACCAGTTGACGTAGTAGATCTTCGGCAGCTTGGCGGCGTCCGCCTCGGCGCCGATCTTGAGCCAGTGCGCGAAGTAGTCGCCCATGTTGTAGCCGCAGAACGGCAGCATGGCGAACGGGTCGCGGCGCAGCTCGCCGACGGTGCCCTCGGCGGCGGCGGTCTTCTCGGAGGCGATGTTGGCGCCGAGGAAGACGCCGTGCTGCCAGTCGAAGGACTCGGTGACCAGCGGGACGGCGGTGGCCCGGCGGCCGCCGAACAGGATGGCCGAGATCGGGACGCCGGCCTGGTCCTCCCACTCGGGGGCGATGGTCGGGCACTGCGCGGCGGGGACGGCGAACCGCGCGTTGGGGTGGGCGGCGGGGGTGCCGGACGCGGGCGTCCAGTCGTTGCCGCGCCAGTCGGTGAGGTGCGCGGGCGGCTCCTCGGTGAGGCCCTCCCACCACACGTCGCCGTCGTCGGTGAGCGCGACGTTGGTGAAGACGGTGTTGCCCCAGAGGGTCTTGATGGCGTTGGCGTTGGTGTCCTCGCCGGTGCCGGGGGCGACGCCGAAGAAGCCCGCCTCCGGGTTGATCGCGTAGAGCCGGCCGTCGGCGCCGAAGCGCATCCAGGCGATGTCGTCGCCGATGGTCTCGACCTTCCAGCCCGGGATCGTCGGCTGGAGCATGGCGAGGTTGGTCTTGCCGCAGGCGGACGGGAACGCGGCGGCGACGTACTTCACCTCACCGGACGGCGGGGTGAGCTTGAGGATCAGCATGTGCTCGGCCAGCCAGCCCTCGTCGCGGGCCATGGTGGAGGCGATCCGCAGCGCGTAGCACTTCTTGCCGAGCAGCGCGTTGCCGCCGTAGCCGGAGCCGTAGGACCAGATCTCCCGGGTCTCCGGGAAGTGCGAGATGTACTTGGTGCTGTTGCACGGCCACGGCACGTCGGCCTCGCCCTCGGCGAGCGGGGCGCCCACCGTGTGCACGGCCTTGACGAACTCGCCGTCCTCGCCGAGCTGGTCGAGCACGGCCTGCCCCATCCGGGTCATCACGCGCATCGAGACCGCGACGTACGCGGAGTCGGTGATCTCGACGCCGTACGCGGCCAGCGGGGAGCCGACCGGGCCCATCGAGAACGGCACCACGTACATGGTCCGGCCGCGCATCGCACCGCGGAACAGGCCGTCCTCGCCGCTGAAGACCTCGCGCATCTCGGCGGGGGCCTTCCAGTGGTTGGTCGGGCCGGCGTCCTTCTCCTGCTCGGAGC
Source organism: Kitasatospora sp. NRRL B-11411 (assembly GCF_000721345.1). Lineage (NCBI taxonomy): Bacteria > Bacillati > Actinomycetota > Actinomycetes > Kitasatosporales > Streptomycetaceae > Kitasatospora > Kitasatospora sp. NRRL B-11411. The sequence continues at coordinate 29,191 of NZ_JOGH01000034.1, forward strand.
AGATGAAGGTGCGGTCCTCGACGCGGGCGACGTCGGACGGGTCGGAGGCCGCGTAGTAGGAGTTCGGGCGCTTGGTCCCGTCGAGCTTGGTGAAGGTGCCCTGGGCGACGAGCTGCTCGGCGAGGCGGTGGTACTCCTCCTCCGAGCCGTCGCACCACACGACGCGGTCCGGCTGGGTGAGGTCGGCAATCTCGTTCACCCAGTCCACCAGGCGCTGGTGGCGGGTGGGCGCGGACTCGGCGAGCGCAGAGATCTGAGGCGGCACGATCGCTCCGTTTCACACCATCTCGGCCAGGAGACGGCTTCGCGGGGGTTGAGGGTGGTTACACGGTAGCCCCGGGAGGAGCCCCCTTCTTCGTCAAATTGGCGTCATTGACGAGATTTTTACTACGCAGTGTCTGATTCGGGGGCCCGGGACCACCTCTCGGATGCCCGAGGGAGACCTTGATCACTCACCCCTATTGCTACAGAACGTACAAGAGTGAGGATCGCCACTTCACTACGCGCCAGTAACCTACGGTTCCGTAAGATGCTGCCCATGACCGCGGAAGCACTGGAGCTCGTGAAGCCCAAGTGGCGCGGCTGGCTGCATGCCGGGATGTTCCCGGCCGCGCTGGCCGCCGGAATCGTGTTGATCTGCCTGGCCGACTCGACGGCGGCGCGGGTCGCCTGCGTCGTCTACTCGGTGAGCGCCTGGATGCTGTTCGGGGTGAGCGCGGTCTACCACCGCTTCACCTGGGGGCCGCGCGGCGAGGCGGTGCTGCGCCGGCTCGACCACGCCAACATCTTCCTGATCATCGCCGGGACGTACACCCCGTTCACCATGCTGCTGCTGGACGGCGCGCGGCAGCAGGTGCTGCTGTGGCTGGTGTGGGGCGGGGCGCTGGCCGGGATCGCGTTCCGGGTGTTCTGGGTCGGCGCGCCGCGCTGGCTGTACACCCCGTGCTACCTGGCCCTCGGCTGGGCGGCGGTGTTCTTCCTGCCGGACTTCCTGCACAAGGGCGGCGCGGCCGTGCTGACGCTGATCATCGTCGGCGGCGCGCTCTACACCGTCGGCGGCGTGGTCTACGGCCTCAAGCGGCCGAACCCGTCACCGCGCTGGTTCGGCTTCCACGAGGTGTTCCACGCCTTCACCCTGGGCGCGTTCATCGTGCAGTACGTGGGGGTCTCGCTGGTGGCGTACACCGTCACCTCCTGAACCCCCCGCGGCAGTCTCAGTAGCGAACCGGCTGGGCCTTGGCCTCCAGCCGCTCCCGGGCCCGACGGCAGCGCTCGCAGTGCGCCGCGTCGGGCCCTTCGCCCGCCGCCCGCTGGTGGGCCCGGCCGCGGAAGCGGTACCCGACCCAGGCCATCACCGCCAGCACCTCCACCGCGGAGACGCCCCAGACCATGCGGGCGCCGCCCGCCAGGTACCCGGCTATGACGGCCAGCGCGGCCAGCACACCGACCACACCGCTCCAGAACCGCGCCGCACCGTACTCCATCGGCAAACCTCCCGCCGGCCGACAGGTCTTCTGACACGTCGTCAGAGAACTCCCCACCTACGGTGACATGTTCAGCACGCTCCGGGGGCGAACGGGGGATCAACAACGCATCAATTCCAGAGGTGGGAATCCCGCAGACCGCTCTTCGCTTGACGGTGGCCATCTTTTGAGAGTTACTCTCATTTGAGAGAAACTCTCCGATGGAGGCTCCGCCATGCCCGTGTCCCAAGCACCGCCCGCCCCTCCGCACCCGCGCCGCTGGATCGCCCTGGTGGCGGTCGCGCTCAGCGCGCTCGTCATCGGCTTCGACACCACCGTGCTGAACGTCGCCCTGCCCGACCTGGCCCGGCAGTTGGCGGCGAGCACCGGGCAGCAGCAGTGGATCGTCGACGCCTACACGGTGCTGTTCGCCGCCGCCCTGCTGCCCGCCGGACTGCTCGGCGACCGGTTCGGCCGCCGCCGCACCCTGGTCCTCGGCCTCGGCCTGTTCGGCGCCGCCTCGCTGCTCGGCACGCTCGCCTCCGGCCCCGGGCAGCTGATCGCCGCCCGCGCCGCGATGGGACTGGCCGCCGCGCTCGTGATGCCGATGTCGATGGCGGTCGTCCCGGCCGTCTTCCCGCCCGCCGAACAGCGCCGCGCCACCGCCCTGTTGACCACCATGACCGCGATCGGCGTCCCGCTCGGCCCGATCGTCGGCGGCCTGCTGCTGCGCCACTACTGGTGGGGCTCGATCTTCCTGATCAACGTGCCGCTGGTGCTGCTCGCCGCCGCCGCCTGCCTGCTGCTGCTCCCGGAGTCCGCCGACCCGGCCTCACCCCGGATCGACCTGCCCGCCGCCGTCCTCGCCGCCACCGGCCTGTCCGCGCTGACCTGGGGCGTCATCGAGGGCGGCGACCTGGGCTGGGGCGACGCCCGGGTGCCGGCCGCGCTGGCCGGCGCCGTGCTCGCGCTGACCTGGCTGGTGCGGCGCAGCCGCCGCGCCGAGCACCCGATGCTCGACCTGCGGCTGCTCGCCGAACCGGTGTTCCGCTGGTGCGCGATCGCCGTCACCCTGGTGTCGGTGGCCCTGCTCGGCGGCTTCTTCGTCCTCCCCGCCTACTTCCAGAGCGTGCTGGGCACCGACGCGCTCGGCAGCGGGCTGCGCCTGATGCCGATGATGGGCGGCCTGCTGGTCGCCTCCCGGCTCGGCGAACCGCTGGTGCGCCGCTTCGCCCCGCGCGGCGTGATCACCGCCGGGCTGGCGCTGACCGGCCTGGCCCTGCTGCTCGGCAGCCGCACCTCCGCCGGGGACGGCTACGGCTGGACGGCGCTGTGGCTGCCGCTGTTCGGCGCCGGACTCGGCCTGGTGCTGATCACCGCGACCGCCTCCGCGCTGCTCCTGCTGCCGCCCGCCAAGGCCGGCGTCGGCTCCGGCCTGCTCCAGACGCTCCGCCAGGTCGGCGGCGCGCTCGGCGTCGCCGCCTTCGGCGCCCTGCTGGCCGCCGGGTACCGCTCCCGCCTGGACACCGCCGGGCTGCCCGGCCCGGCCGCGCAGCCGGCCCGCGGTTCGGTGACCGCCGCCGACACGGTCGCCGAGCGGCTCGGCGACCCGGCGCTGGCCGCGTCCGCGCACGGCGCCTACCTGCACGGCATGACGCTGGTGCTGCTGGTCGCCGGGATCCTCGCGGTGCTCTCCGCCGTCCTGGTCGCGGCCCGGATGCCCGGCACCGACCCCGCGGCGGCGCCCGGCGCGGGCCCCGGGCCCACACCCGCCGCCCTCCCGGAGCCGGGCGGGCCGGGCGGGCCGGTGCCGGGCGGTGGGGTGTCCGGTGCTTCGGTGTCCAGTGCTCCGGTGTCCGGTGCTTCGGAGCAGCCGGACGGTGCGGTGCCGGGCGGGCCGGTGCGGCCGGTGGCCGCGGCGGCGGGCGATCACGGAGAATCGTCAGCATGACCACCCCGCGCAGCGCCCGGCCCCGACCGTCCGACTCCTCCCCCGGCGCGCCCGGTTCGCTGGAGGAACTCGTCGAGGCCCCGCTGTCGCTGCGCGAGCGCAAGAAGCTGAAGACCCGTCAGGCGCTGCGCCGGGAGGCGCTGCGGCTCTTCGCCGAACAGGGCTGGGAGGCCACCACCGTCGACCAGATCGCGGCCGCGGCGGAGGTCTCCCCGTCCACCTTCTTCCGGTACTTCCCGGTCAAGGAGGACCTGCTGCTCACCGACGAGTACGACCCGCTGATGGCCGACGCGATCCGGGCCCGACCGGCGGACGAGCCCTTCCTGACCTCGGCGCGCGAGGTGCTGGTCGGGCTGGTCCGGCGGATGCTCGCCGAGCACGAGCGCGCCGAGCTGTACGAGCGGATGCGGCTGGCCGCCTCCGTCCCGTCGGTCCGGGTCCGGATGCTGGAGGGCTCCGGCCAGCCGCGCGGCATGCTGCTCGACCTGCTCACCGAACGGGCCGCCCCGGACGCCTCCCCCCTCGAACTGCGGGTCACCGCCGCCGCGATCTCCGCCGCGCTCACCGAGACCTCCCTGTACTGGGCCGAGCACGAGGGCCGGGACGACCTCGCCGACCTGCTCGACCAGGCCCTGCGGCACCTCCAGGAACTCGGCACCCGCTGACCGGGGCCGGCGCCGGGGCCGGGGCCGGGGCCGGGCTCAGTCCGTCGGCAGCAGCACCAGCTTGCCCGCGACCCGCCCGCCGTCGCCCAGCTCGTGCGCCTTCGCGGCCTCGGCGAGCGGGAACGTCCCGGCGATCTCGGCCCGCAGCAGGCCGCGTTCGGCGAGGTCGGCGACGGCGGTCATGCCCGCGTGGTCGGCCTCCACCAGCAGCAGCGCGGTCCGCACCCCGAGCCGGGCCGCCTCCTCGGCCAGTCCCTCGGCCGGGACGGGCAGGATCGACACCAGCAGCCCGCCCCGGCGCAGCGTGCGCAGCGAACGCAGCTGGTAGTCGCCGCCGATGGTGTCGAGCACGACGTCGACGTCGCGCACCGCCTCGGCGAAGTCGACCGCCCGGTAGTCGACCGGCTCGTCCACCCCGATCCGGCGCAGGAAGTCGTGCTTGCCCGCGCTGGCGGTGCCGATCACGTGCGCGCCGCGGGACTTGGCGATCTGCACCGCCAGGTGTCCGACCCCGCCGGCCGCGGCGTGCACCAGCACCCGGTCCCCGGCCCGGACCTGCGCGGTGTCCACCAGTGCCTGCCAGGCCGTCAGCGCGGCCAGCGGCAGCGCGCCCGCCTGCACCACGTCCAGCGAGGCGGGGCGGCGGACGAAGGCCCGGGCCGGGCCGGTCACGTACTCGGCGTGCGCGCCGACCCCGTGCGGGTAGGGCAGCATGCCGAACACCTCGTCGCCCGGCGCGAACAGCGTGACGCCGAGGCCGACCGCCTCGACCGTGCCCGCCACGTCCCAGCCGAGCACGAACGGCGGCTCGCCGAGGAAGATCCCGGCCGCCCGGTGCTTCCAGTCGGTCGGGTTCAGGCCCGCCGCCCGGACCCGTACCAGCACCTCGCTCGCCCCCGGGTGCGGGCGGGGGCGCTCCACCACCCGCAGTACCTCGGGGCCGCCGAGGACGTCCTGGCTGACCGCGCGCATCGTGTCCGCGCCCGTGTTCGTGTTCGTGTTCGTGTTCGTCCGGTCCGTCGTCATGTGCTCCAGCCTCGCGGCGGCGGGCGGCCGGACGTGAGTGGCATGATGGTCACCGTCCGATGGGATCCTGCCAGGAGGTCCGCCATGGCCACCGCCCCCGCTCCGGCGCCGCACCGGGTCGCCGTGCTCGCCCTGGACGGCGTGTACCCGTTCGAACTGGGCATCCCCAAGCGGGTGTTCGGCAGCACCGACGGCCTCTACCGGCTGTCCACCTGCACCGTCGACGGCCGGCCGGTCCGCGCCGACGCCGACTTCGCCGTCGTCCCCGACCACGGGCCCGAGGTCCTCGCCGAGGCCGACACCGTGGTGATCCCGCCGTTCGCGCCCGTCCCCGAGACCGCTGCGCTGGACCCGGCGACCGCCGCCGCGCTCGCCCTGGTCCGGCCCGGCACCCGGCTGATCTCCATCTGCACCGGCGCCTTCGTCCTCGCCGCCGCCGGACTCCTCGACGGCCGCCCCGCCACCACCCACTGGGCCCTCGCCGACCGCTTCCGCGCGCTCTTCCCGCGCGTCCGGCTCGACCCCGACGTGCTGTTCGTCGACGACGGCGACGTCCTCACCTCGGCGGGCGCCGCCTCCGGCATCGACCTCTTCCTGCACGTCCTGCGCAGCGACCACGGCACCGCCGCCGCCAACCGGGCCGCCCGGATCTGCGTCGTCCCGCCCTGGCGCGAGGGCGGCCAGGCCCAGTACGTCGTGCGGCCCGTCCCCACCACCGGCAGCGCCGGCACCGCCCCCACCCGCGAGTGGGCGCTCACCCGGCTCCACCGGCCGCTGACCCTCGCCGAACTCGCCGCCCACGCCGCCATGAGCACCCGTACCTTCGCCCGCCGCTTCCAGGAGGAGACCGGCCAGAGCCCCGGCCGCTGGCTCACCCAGCAGCGCATCGCCCTGGCCCGCCACCTCCTGGAGGCCACCGACCTCACCATCGACCAGATCGCCACCCGCGTCGGCTTCGCCAACCCCGTCTCGCTGCGCCAGCACCTGCACAGCGCGATCGGCGTCTCCCCCCTCGCCTACCGCCGCACCTTCGCCGGCACCGCCCGCTAGGCCCTGTCCGGCCGATCTTGCCGGGCGCACGACGCCGGACATCCCGCCTGGAAGCACCGGCCCAACACCCAAGTACATCCAGTACGAGGGCGTCGGGCCGGCACTCCCAGCCGGGCGCCCACCGCCGCGCGCTGATCCGACAAGATCGACCGGACAGGGCCTAGGGCCACCTGTCGGCACCACCGCCGCACGGCGGACGCCCGCCGTCTCCGACGGCGGGCGTCCTGGTGCAGGTCCGGTGCTCGATGTGCGCGTCAGTACTTGATGCGGGCCTTGCGGCGCCGCAGGCCCAGTGCCGTGCCGGCCAGGGCGGTCAGCCCGATCGCGCTGCCCGCGGTGAGCAGCGGCGCCGTCCGGTCGGGTTGCGGTGCGGCGTTCTCCGCGGTGAAGCCGCCGGCCTTGCCGGAGGCGTCGTACGCGGAGCCGGGCAGCTTGTCCCCGTAGCGCTGCCGGACCAGCCGCTGGTAGGCGGCGACGGTGCTGCCGCGGGCGCCGACCGAGCGGCGGGCCTCGTCGTCGAGCGGCAGGACGCGGCCGTCCTTGAGCTCGTACCAGGCGTTGATCTGGGGTTCGCGGAAGGCGGTGCCGCCGTCGGCCGCGGCCTTGGCGGCGTAGTCGGCCTCGTCGCTGCCGGAGGCGATGTTGACGACCCGCCAGCTTCCGTTCTGCCGGGCGGTCCAGACCGAGGCGCGCTGTCCGTCCGCGGCGACGGCGGTCGTCGCGGTGAACCCGGCCTCGGCGACCTCGGCCCCGGCCCGGCCGGAGACGAAGGCGGCGGAGAGGGTGTAGACGGGCACGGTGTCCCCGGTGAGCCGGGGTGCGGCGGCGGTCGCGGCCTTGGCCTCGTCGGCCGCGCTGATCCCGAGCTGCTGGGTGGGCGGCACGCCCTTGCGGGCGAAGAAGTGCCCCAACTTGTCGAGAACGGCGGGCTGTTGGGTCGCGGTGCGGGCGGCGGCGAGTTCGCCGGCGCCGGGTGCGGCGGGGGCCCCGGGGGCGTCGGCGGCGTGGGCCGCGGGCGCGAGGACGAGGGCGAGCGCGACGGCGGTGAGGGCGGTCGCGGTGCGGGCGGTGCGGACGTGGTGGTGGCTGTTCATGGCGGGGCTCCTCACGCGCCGATCCGGTACAGGGAGTGGGTCCAGGAGAAGGAGCCGTTGCTCACGTAGTAGTTGTAGTCGCCCCAGTTGTAGCGGTAGTCGGACGGCCACGGGTCGCCCCAGTACAGCCAGTTGCTGCCGGTGTCGTAGCCGTAGAGGACGTTCATGTGGCCGCCGCCGGAGCTCCACTGGATCCGGGTCTCGACGGGCCGGCCGGCGTCGATCTCGCCCTGCACGGTGGCGTAGCGCAGGTAGCCGTTGACGTACGAGCCGGTGCTGATGCCGATCCGGTACAGCGCGTTCTGCACCTCGGCCAGGCTGGCCTGGCTGTTGGGGCAGGAGGAGTTGACGGAGCGTCCGAAGGCGAGGTTGCAGAACTGGTTCTGGCTGTAGGTGTAGCCGTAGTACGTGGCGATGGTGTTGCCGCTGGCCGCCCAGCACCAGTTGCTCTGCTGCTGGGCCTGCATGGTGAGGTCGAGGATGCGCGAGGTGCCGGCCAGCGCCGGGGCCTGGGGCGCGGCGGGGGCGGCCGGCGCGGCGGCCGTCGTCGTGGGGGCGGTGGCCGCCTGGGCGGGGGTGGCGGTGGCGGCCGTGCCCAGCACCGGGGCGAGGACGCCCAGGGCGAGTGCGGCGGCCGTCCGGCGCAGCCGGATCGGGAGGTGTGGCATGGGGGTTCGGCCTCCTGGCAGGGGCGAGGAGTGGATGTGGGGGGCGGCGTCCGGACGGCGCGGGACGAGCATCCGGCCGGGCCGGGGCGCGGGTCAACGGCCGCGGCCCGCCCGGCGGCCGGGGTGTGAACGGGGTCGGCGGCGGTGTGAACGCGGCGGACCTGGGCAGCGCGGATATCGTCCGGCCCGATGACAAGGCGGCCGCGAGGTGTGAATATTCACGGTCGATCGAGGAGGTGGCCATGCAGCAGCCGACCGCACCGTCCGACCTGGCCCTCGCCCTGCGCACCGGGCCGTTCCACCTCGCGCTGCGGGCCGCGATCGCCGCCCGCGGGCTGGCTCTGCACCGGCTGCGCGAACGGCTCGCACAGCGCGGCGTGCGGGTCGGGGTGACCAGCCTCAGCTACTGGCAGCAGGGGCTGCGGCGGCCCGAGCGGGCCGAGTCGCTGCGCGCCGTCGCGGTGCTGGAGGAGCTGCTGGACCTGCCCGAACACTCGCTGACCCGGCTGCTCGGCCCCCGCCGCAGCGTCCCCGACCCCGCGCCGGCCAGCCCGGCGGTCCGCCCCTACCGGGACCTGATCAGCCCCGCCGAGGCCGTCGACGGGCTGCTCGCCGTCCTGTCCGGACCGCCCGACACCGGCCTGCACACCATCACCCACATCGAGCGGATCCGGGTCGGCGCGGACCGGCAGCTGCTGCGCCGCGACTCCCAGCACGTGCTGCGCGCGCACCGCGACGGCATCGACCGCTACCTGGCCATCTACCAGGGCGACCCGGGCTGCGACATCGAACGCGTCCGGGTCCGGGCCGAGGAGAACTGCCGGCCCGGCCGGATCCGCCGCGACCCCGCCGCCAACCTGCTGGTCGCCGAACTCCTCCTCGACCGCCGCCTGCGCACCGGCGACACCCACCTGCTGGGCTACGGCTTCGACGAGGCCCCGTCGGCCGGGCCCAGCCACGAGTACGTCCGCGGCTTCAACGCGGGCGCCGGCCAGTACGTCCTGCAGGTCACCTTCTCCGCCGCCGCCCTCCCGGTCCGCTGCGACCGCTTCACCCTGCGCACCCCCGGCCAGTCCCCGCTGGAGACCGAGGAGTTGACCCTCGACGGCCACCACTGCGCCCACCTGGTCGCCGCCGACCTGCCGCCCTGCCTGCTCGGCCTGCGCTGGGACTGGGATTGACATCCTCCCCGGCCTAGGGGCCGGGGATTCCCGCCTGCTCCCGCACCGGTTGGGTGGGTCGCTTCGGGTGGGTTCCTGCTTCGCCGCGCGGTGCGGGCACGGGTGCCCGTCTGACCTGCGCTCCACAGGCTGACACCGCCAGTCCGGCGGCCTTGGCGACGTTGACCGCCGCGTTGACGTCCCGCTGCCATCAGTCCAGGTAGCGCGCCGCGGTCCTCCGGTTCAGCGGAAGACGACGTTCGCCGCGTCGCCGACCGGGACGTAGCCGATGCGCTGGTAGATCGCGTTGCTGGTGGGGTTGGCGAGGTCGGTGTAGAGCAGCACCTCGGCCGCGCCGCCGGCCCGGGCGTGGGCGGAGGCCGCCGCCGTCAGGGCGCTGGCGTAGCCGTGGCCGCGGTGCTCGGGCGGGGTGTAGACGGGGCCGATCCGGGACATGCCGGCGACGGCCGGGCTCGCTCCGGCCAGGGCGGTGGTGCGGCCGTCGCCGGCCTCCCAGAGCAGCAGGGTGCCGGCGGCGATCCGCTGGTCGGCGTCGGCCCGCACGTCGCCGGGGGCGCTGATCCCGGCCTCGGTGCAGAACGCGGCGAGCCAGTGCGCGACCAGCTCCCGGTCCGCGGGCGCGGCGGGGCGGGGCCGCCCGGCGGGCGGGGCCGGCGGCGGGGTCAACTCGCCGAGCCGGTACAGCCGTTCGTCGGAGGCGACGGCCCAGCCGAGGCCGGTGCACCGGGCCCATTCGGCGGCGAAGGCGAACACCGTCTCCCGGCCGCCGCCCGCGTCCTCGGGCCGCTGCGGCCGGTCGGCGAGCACCCGGGCGAGCTCCTCGGCGGCGGCGGTGCCCATCCGGCCGAGGCGCTGCCCGTACGGCGGGGTGCGCACGGTGGCGCCGGTGACGGTGCCGTCCGGTTCGCACCACCAGCCGTACTCGGGCGGCGTTTCGCCGTAGGCCCGCGGTCCGTCCCGGTCGATCCGGTCGAGGATGGTGAGCAGCACGGTGTTCTCGACGGGATCGGCCGCGAGGAAGGCCCCGGCTGCGGTGCGGAACGCGTCCAGTGACGTGGTGAGTGTCCAGCCCATTGCCGCATCCTCCCCCGCCGCGGTCGTCCGTGCCCAGCGGGTTTTTCCGGTCCGCTACTTCCCCCGCAGGCGGGCGGCGAGTTCGGCGGCGTCCGCCGTGGGGCGCTCGCAGGCGAAGTGCCGGCACACGTACGCGGCGGGCCGGCCGTCCAGCAGCGGCCGGTCGGCGAGCAGCGGCACCTCGGTGTCGCCGGGTTCGCCGACGGCGACGGCCGCGCCGGGCGCGGTGGAGCGCAGCGCGGCCAGGTGCAGCGCGGTCCGGTCCGGGTCGCCGGCCGGGCCGACCACGGCGACCTCGCGGGGCCCGTCGAGCAGCGCCTCGGCGACGGCCAGGCCCCAGCCGGTGAACCGGGGGGCGCGGGTGCCGAGGGTGGAGACGATGCCCAACGCCCGTTCGGCGGCGGTGCGGTGGCGCGCCGAGCCGGTGTACGCGGCGTACGTGAGCAGGGCGCCGGCGGCGGCGGTCCAACCGGACGGGGTGGCGTTGTCGGTGGGGTCCTGCGGGCGGCGGATCAGTTGCTCGGCGTCGTCGGCGGTGTCGTACAGCGCGCCGGACGCCTCGTCGGTGAAGTGCAGCAGCACCAGGTCGAGGAGTTCCCCGGCCAGTTGCAGCCAGGAGCTCTCCCCGGTGACGGCGTACAGCGCGAGGAAGCCCTCGGCGGTGTCGGCGTAGTCCTCCAGCACGCCCGCGTTGGCGCCCGCCCGCCCGTCCCGGGAGGTGCGCAGCAGCCGTCCCTCGGCCGTGAGGTGGACGGCGATCAGCAGGTCGGCGGCGCGCTCGGCGGCCTCGACCAGGTCGGGGCGCTCCAGCAGCGCGCCGGCCTCGGCGAGCGCGGCGATCGCCAGGCCGTTCCAGGCCGCCACCACCTTGTCGTCCCGCGCGGGGGCCGGGCGCCCGGCCCGCGCCTCGAACAGCTTCGCCCGGATCTCCCGGTACTTCTCCTCGTCCTGCGGGTCCTCGACCAGCCGCAGCACCGAACTGCCGTGCTCGAACGTCCCGGTGACGTCGAACAGTCCGACCGCCACGGCGGCGTCCGCCGCCCCCAGCACCTGCTCCAGCTGTTCGGGCGTCCAGGCGTAGTACGCGCCCTCGGCGTTCTTCCCGCTCGCCGCGTCCAGCGAGTCGGCGTCCAGCGCGGAGGCGAACCCGCCCTCGGGGGTGCGCAGTTCGCGCAGCAGGAAGTCGGCGGTCTCCAGCGCGACCCGGCGTGCCCGCTCCTCGCCGGTGGCCCGCCACAGGTGCAGGTACACCCGCAGCAGCAGTGCGTTGTCGTACAGCATCTTCTCGAAGTGCGGCACCGTCCAGGTCGCGTCCACCGCGTACCGGGCGAAGCCGCCGCCCAACTGGTCGTAGATCCCGCCGCGCGCCATCGCCTCGCAGGTGCGCTCCACCATCTGCAGCGCCGCCTCGGACCCGGTCCGCGCGTGGTGCCGCAGCAGGAACTCCAGCACCATCGACGGCGGGAACTTCGGCGCCCCGCCGAACCCGCCCCGCCGCTCGTCGAACGACCGCGTCAACTCCACGACCGCCCCGTGCAGTTCACCCTCCCCCGGCAGCTCCGCCACCCCGCTGCCCACCGCGTACACCGAGGCCCGCTCCGCCAGGTCCCGCCCGATCCGCGCCGCGACCTCCGCCACCTCCTCGCGCCGCCCCGTCCACGCCTTGTCCACCCCCTCCAGCACCTGCCGGAACGAGGGCATCCCGTGCCGCGGCTCCGGCGGGAAGTACGTCCCGAAGTAGAACGGCTCCTTCCCCGGCGTCAGGAACACCGTCATCGGCCACCCGCCCTGCCCCGTGGCCGCCTGCACCGCCTCCATGTACACCGCGTCGACGTCCGGCCGCTCCTCCCGGTCGACCTTCACCGCCACGAACCGCTCGTTCAGGAACCCCGCCGTCACCTCGTCCTCGAACGACTCGTGCGCCATCACGTGACACCAGTAAACTTACAGAAGCATAAGTGGCAGGACGCATAGCCCACCGAAAGAAGGATGGGTACGTCCCGCCGCTTAGCTTCATTCATCGCCTCCTCTCCCCATGGCCACCAATCCACCGGATTGGAAGCGTGCTGGAGTAGGTACGGCGACTGCTCGTTAGCCAGTCGGTTCATACCGGCATCGTCCCATGATCCGAACCGCCCCGCGAAGCTTTCGGGCAGCCGGGTCAGGAGTAAGTCCTTGAGCACAATCAGTCACGAACACGCCATGTCCAGCGCTCCGCTCGACGAGACCGGGCCGGACGATCTTGAGCTGCGCGGCAGGCCCGCCGGGCTCGCTCCGCCGGAGGAGCTTGCCCGCCTCCACCCCGACACCCCCTTCTTGATCGGGTACTCCCGCATCTCGGACGACTGGCGCAAGCACAACAAGAAGAAGGCCGCCACCTCCGCGTGGTCGGCGGGCAAGGGCGTGGCCAACCAGCACCGCCGCAACGGCAGGAACGCGGCTCGCCACAACGCCGTGATCGTCCACCGGTACACCGACAACGACCTGTCGGCCTCGAAGCGCGACGTAATCCGTCCGGACTTCCAGGCGATGCTCCGGGACCTCCGCCGCGGGCACACCCCGGAGGGCTACCCGGTCCACGGGGTCATCTGCGTGGACCAGGACCGCGTACAGCGCACGGACCGGGACTGGGAGGACTTTGTCGAGGCGCTCACCCTCGACCCGAGCCGGCGGTTCTACACCCCGTCGGGGCCGATGGATCTCACCGAGGAAAGCGAGATCATCAAGACCGGCATCATGGCGGTGGTCAACAAGGCCGAGTCCATGAAGAAGAAGCGCCGAATCCGTGACTGGCACCAGGACCGAATACTCGACGGTTTGCCTCACAGCGGCCCGCGCCCGTTCGGCTGGGAGGAAGACCGGAAAACGCTTCGACGGGTCGAGTCAGACTTTCTCGCGTGGGCGATTGACGAGCGCATCAAGGGGAAAGCCATGAGCACCCTCTGCGATGAATCACGGCGACGAGGGCTGAAGGGAAGCCGTGGCGGCAACATTGTTCCGCAGACGCTGACACAGATGATGACTGCGCCACGTGTCTGCGGCTATCGCGCGAACCGTGGTGACCTCGTCCTGGACGACAATGGCATGCCGATCGTGGGAGTCTGGGAAACGGTAACCACGCCGGAAAAGTGGCACGCAGTGTGCGCCACTTTCGGGCCTGGAAGCACTTATCTTGCCCGCGGCTCTGGCACACCGAGGATTACCGGCATCCCAAAGACCATCAAGTACCTAGGCTCCACCTTGCTTCGCTGCCAGTACCGCATCGAGGAGGAGCTCAACGGGGTTGTGACGACACGCATTTGCAACGAGGCCATGGGTGGCTCGGTGACTTCGAGCAAGCGAAGTCCGTACGTCTACACCTGCTCGCGGTGCTCGCGTAACTCGATCTCCGGACCCATGGTCGACAAGCAACTCCAGCTCCTGGTGCTGGCGAAACTGAAAAAGGCTCAGGCTACTTTCATCCCGGTCAAGGTCGCTTGGCCAGACGAACAGAAGCTCCAGAAGAAGGCGGACAAGCTCGCCGACCTGGAGAAGAAGTGGCAGGAGGACGAAGTCCCCGCCGACATGTTCTACAGGCTGGCGATTCCACTGGAGAAGGAAGTCAAGAAGTTGCGCCGCGAGCGAGCCAAGTTTGAATTGGCGGCAGAAGTGCAGAACCAGGCACCGGACGACGTTGCCAAGAAGTGGCTCTCCGGCGAGTACGACCTTTCACAGAAGCGCCACGTGCTCTTCGAGATATTCTCCGCTGTCCAGGTTCTGCCGGGACAGAAGGGGAACAAGACACCGAACCCGAAGCGCCTCATCCCTGTGTGGAAATAGCTCCCCGCCCTCGACGGCAGCTCGGCACGAGCGGAAGGGGCGGGGCCGTGCACTCTGGCATGCACGGCCCCGCCCCTTCCGCGTCAGCAGCCACCTCTATGCGCGGCGTGGCCGACCTCACGCCGCCCTCGCTCCCGTTCGCGCTCCGCGCAGCCGTACGTTCGATGAGGTACCAGCATCACGAGCAAGGACGGACCGGTCGGTGGAGCGCCGCAGCACGGACCCCATGATGACGATCTGCACCGGTTGCAGGTCTGTCATCGAGCGCATCCCGAACCGCCCCGGAGCGTGCCCCGGCTGGCCGTGCCGCGCCCACCCCCGACACGAGGCTGCCAACCGCCTCGCAGCGCTCCTCCAAGCCGGCCCCGGCCCGGCCCATTCACCCCGGCTCGCGCCCGGAGGGCTAAAGATCAATTAAGGCGTCGTCGCTCTCAATTTGATCTTGGAATTTGCGCGTCGGCGTGACCTTCACAACACGCCCAGCCCGGACATAACACACTTTTCTCCTTGTACGATTGACCGTGGCTACGGCCACCGATCGACCGGCCCCCGCACACACCTCAAGCACAGGCTCCTAACTGATAGCGCCTCGCGTACGAGTATCTGGGTGGCGCTGGCGGTGCAAACCAGCATTTCAATGGAGCGACTAATGCGTTGGCGTAGAGACCCTTCACAGCGCGCACTCGTGAAGGAATGTGAGAGGCTGCTCGCCGACCTTCCTGTTCCCACCCCTTTCAGCGTCGAGGCACTGGTGCGGAACATGGAGGGCGCGTTGGGTCGCCAGATTCGGCTAGTACCACTAGACGACCCCGATGGCGGGCTGGGCTCAGCATGCGGCCTCCGAGTGAAAGCGCCGGAGTTCACCCTCATTCTCTACCGCCGCCGTTCGAGCCGGAATCAGACCGAGCACATCATCCTCCATGAGCTCGCGCACGAATGGCTGGACCACGGGACCACTCTGACGGCAGTCGAGATCGCGCGATACGTTCCTGAACGAATCCGCCAAGAGGTCATCCGTCGTTATCCATCGGCGGTGGTCCAAGGGCGCGTCGACTTTGACAGCCCCGAGGAGAAGCAGGCCGAGCTTTCGGCGTCGCTCATAAAGAGGCTGGCGCGCCGTCAGTCAGCCGGGGGAGATGACATGGTCAGCCTTCTTGAGGCCTCCCTTGCTCACCCTGTTGCCCCGCCCCAGCGCCGGCGTTAGCCGTATCGGGCACCGCAACTTCCGACCGTCCACCTCATTGCGATTAAGGCTGCGGCCGTCCGACTTTCAGGGTCGGGACAATTGCAGCCTACCCAAGATAGCCACGGTTCAATGTCCGACTATTTTCAATATCTGACTGCGGTTGTAATGACCGCAATCGCTGTATGGCGATTCCCAGCAGTTCGCTACGGTGACTTTCACCGCCGGGCCCTGTGGGGAGGCTATGCAGGGTTCGGAATAGCCCTGTGGCTCTATACACCGGCACTGATGACCGTCATGGACCGAATCCCGGTCGTGGACGTGGATGCTCTGCTCAGACACTTCGCCAGCACTGCGGCAACCATCGCAGCCTTGACCTACGTCGCCACGAGCTACGGGAAGAGCACGGAGGCAGTTGTCCCCCGTCACGTAGCGGTCTCTCGCTGGATCGCCCGCGCATCATATAAGGCCGGGATTGTAGGCGTCGCTCTCCTCACCGTCCTGTTCTTTACCGTGGTGGACCGCAAGGTGCGGAGCCAAGATTTCCTCATCGACCATGCCGGCCAGTGGGGATTTGCGGTCTACATGACCGTCTTCTACTTCTTTCCGCTGGTCACGGCCACAGTTTGCGGGTACCAGTGGACAAGGGCAGCGCGACGGGCTGAGTGCACGAGCATGCGCATCGGGCTGCGTTTGATGGGGATTTCGATGTGGATGGGCCTGGTCCATTCGGTGTCCCGCATTGCTCTCGTCTGGGCCGCGGTGATCTTCCCTATGAGTCCCTCCGCAGTTCGACTTGTCGTGGACGCTGCATCAATATGGATGAACCTGCTTTTCCTGATCGTCTGCGTTGGGGCCAGCATTCCCACCACCCGCGCGGCCGTGGCCCGGTGGAAGACGTGGCGCACGTTGAACACGATCTATCCGCTCTGGTTCGACCTGGTAGAGGCGTTTCCGGGGACGAGTCTCTATCCACCTGGAAAGCGATTCACCGAGCTTATGCACATGCGCGTCCCCATCGACGTCCGCCTCGACCGGTGGACCCAGGATATCGCTGACGCTTGCGAGAAGCTGCGCTACTACGCTCCACAGGAGCTGATATTTGTCGCAGAGGACGCTACCGCGTCGCATTCCGATCCGGAGCCGGCCGCAGAAGCGTACTGGATTAAAGCCGCACTCAAGGCCGTTGACGCCGGACCAGCAAGGGTGGATGCCTCCGCCCCTCTGCGAGAAAAGCCTTTTGTTGACACCGACAGCGAAGCAGCATGGCTAGCGCGCGTCAGCACGGCCTACTTGAATACCACCGAGAAGCAGGCTCAGGACCTTCTCACCGAAGCGACAATTTCGGAGTTGGCTGATCGGTAGCCTCTACGGATTTCCGTACGACGCCCAGGGCGGCCTCATCTCAGGCACGCGGGGTGCGATATGGCGATCTTGAATAGCGCACCGACAGTGAGATTCGGCACCATCCGATGCTTGATCTGGTTTGGTACCGTGGGTTGTGCGGACAAATCGGTCTTGATCCGCCCATAGGTACGCCCTGGCCTGCGACGCACAGTCACGACATGGAGCCGGGGCCTGACGCCGTCCGGTCTGGATGGGTGTCCGTAATCTCAGCAACCAGGAGTTCCCGCATGTCCCACCGCCGCACTGGCCTCATCCTCGACTTCGGCGGCGTGCTCACCACGCCGCTGCTGCCCGCGGTGCTCGCCTTCGAGCAGCGCGAGGGCCTTCCTCAGGGCGCCTGCCTCACTGCCCTGTACAAGGACGAGGAAGGCGTCCGGATCACCAGCGATCTTGAGCGCGGCGCGGTCTCCCAGACCGAGTGGAACGAGTTCGCCGGCAAGATGCTGGGCGTGGCCCCCGACAACCTGATGGGCCGCATCTTCGGCGACCTCCGCCCCGAGCCGCTGCTGATCAACGCGGCTGCTGCGGCCAGGCGGGCCGGGGTCAAGGTGGGCATTTTGTCCAACAGCGTCGGCCTCGCCCCCTGGGACCTGTACGACGGCTACGAGCTTGAGCGGCTGTACGACGTCGTAGTGATCTCCGAGCAGCACCTGATGCGCAAGCCTGACCAGGGCCTCTTCGAGATCACGCTCAAGCTCATGGACCTGCCGGCGGAGGAGTGCATCTTCGTCGACGACACCGAGGCGTACGTCAAGGCAGCAGAGCAGCTCGGCCTTGCGGGGGTGCACAACCGTGACCCCAAGCAGACGGTAGCCACTCTCTCCGACCTGCTCGGCGTGGACCTCTCCGCGTCGTAGTTCAGCGCCTCGGAGGTCTGGTCGGCAAAAGGCGAAGGGACTGAGGCGATGCCCCCGTGGGGGCATCGCCTCAGTCCCTTCGCCTTTGTCGGCTCGGTGCAGCGCGGCTACCGCCGCAGGGCCTGCGCCCCGCCAACGGTCGGCGCCGGACACGAAACCGAGGTTCGGAAATTCTCGCCGATCCAGGGCCGCGAGGACCGCTCGCCGGTGGGCGTCAGCCCTCGTCCTCTACGTCTGGGAGCTTGTGCTTCAGCTCTCCGACCAGGTTGTTGATCGTGGCCATCATCTCGGCGGACAGGCCCGCGCCGTTGCCGCGGGCAGCCAGACCGAGGATCTGCCCTCCTCGAATCGACTTGAGGAAGCGGATCGACTCCAGGAATTCGCGGACCTCTTCGTTGAGCTCCGCATCGTCCTGGAAGATGGCGACGTCGACCTGGAGCGCCTCGGCGAGGCCGGCGCGCACTGCTTCGGATGCCTCGGTTGTCGCGCCCGCGCGAAGGGCGGCGATGTCCTCGACCGTAACGACTGGCCCGCTGGCATGCTCATTTACGCGCCGAACGATTTCGTCGTTGGAGGGCGCGTCCTGGTCGAGGTACCCGTACTCCAGGAGATAGTTGATCTTCTCCCCGACCGTGCGGGGTGCCGATGCCCGCTCGTCACCCGAGGTCTCGGGGCGAATCCCGAACGAGCAGTCCTGGGCGGCCAGCAACTCCGCTTCGGTCACCCCGTACGCCTCCGCGAGGGGTCGGACATAGGCGTCACCCAGCCGGCGCCGACCGGACTCGGCATTGCTCACCGGCACGCGGCTCGTGCCGAGGATCGCAGCGGCGTCTGCCACGCTGAGGCCGGCGTCGCACCGCAGGAGCTGGAGGTCCGGCGGGCCGTCGTGGGGGAAGAGAACGTCGAGCGGCTGACCGAGGGCCGCTGCAATCGCGGGGAGCTTCTCACCCTTGGGGTGGTCCGTACCGCTCTCCCATCGCGCCACAGCGGGAGCCTTGACGCCCACCGCGGCGGCCAGCTCGCCCTGGCTCAGGTCCTTGCCCCGCCGGACAGCGCGTACACGCTTGCCGTCGAACTGACGTGGCACATGAACTCCAGGGTGGCGATCGGGGACGGGTCGGGACGGCACCGGGTAGCCGCAGATCAGGGTTGATACTTCTAGGAAAATAATGTAAGTTTAGGTATCGAACCTGCTGATCGGGCTGCCTCCTCTATGGTGCCAGCCTCCAGTGGACTCCTGCGCCTGTCGCATCGACGTGGCCTGCTTTCGGTACCTAGTCGTTGTCGGCCGGTGGCGGGAGCACTCTCCGATGATGTCGGCCGTCGCGGGCCCCGCGGACCCGTCGCAATCCCTGGAGCTAGGGGATGGGCTCACCGCAGGTGTCCCGGCAACATCCCAGGCAGGCACCGGAACGAACGGAGGGGAAACACGTGCCACAGAGAGCCAGCCCGGCAGGAATCCGGGCGAGATGAGACCGGTGTCCAGGAGCTACCAACTCCTGGACACCGGGTCCGGCTCCCTAAAGGGCGCCGATTCACTACTACGCAGGCAACGGAACTTCTTTGGCGAGAGGCCGCTGCGTGCGTTTCTAGCAACCATGGAGTATCGCATGCTTGCCATGCCGAAGGGAATCCCTTCCTCAGTGGCCGGCCACGGCCAGCCCCAGCTCGCCCCTGCCGTCGAGCACGTCCGTCCCCTCTTTGCTCCCTGCTACGGCCAGGCTCCCAGTCGGCCGTCTGGGGTTGAGCACGCCTCCGAGGCGATGGCCCGGCCGGGAGGGCCCGCTACCTGCTGCACGCCCGTACACCCTGTCGCGTTCCTGCGGCTCGGCGCGTGAGGGCGGCCATGGCGGACGCGGACGACCTCGACGCCTCCATTGATGCATGGGTGAGCGCACAGCTCGAAGCCTCGCCGGACTGGGACCGCGAGAAGTGGGAGACGCTGGGGAAGATCCTCGACGTCGAGTTCTCGGTTCCCCACGATTCGCGCGTCTACGACTTCGTGAAGCCTGTTACCGGGACCTCGGTCGACAGCGAAGCCGCTTAGCTCACGCCTTCCTCACCGAGAGTTTTCGATGACTCTCGCTTCCTCTTCTGGCACCGGACCGGTTGGGCTGCCGTGTGCCGCTAGCACCATGAGGCGAAATGAGAACCACAATATCCGACCTCTCCGAGGCGGCTTTGCGGGGCGACTGGGGCCCCCTCATCAGGGAATCCGAGAAGGCCCGAGGGAAGCACTGGGCCGAGAATGCCCGGTGCTCCGGGCGGGATACCGACATGTTCTTTCCTCTCGGGGACGGTCCGCAGGCCGAGCCGATGGAAACGGTCGAACGACTGGGGCTGTCGCTGGTCAGGCCGCTGAATCTGTGTGCGGCCTGCCCGCTGTCGACGGCGGCCCGGTGCCTGATCGAGTCCTTGCGCAACGACGAAGAGTTCGGGATTCGCGGGGGGCTGATTGCCTCGGAACGCTCTACTCTGCGGGCCAGTTGGCAGAAGCGCACCGACGAGAACGCTGTCGGTCGAGCGCTGCGCGGCTCAACCGCGGCACTGAGCAAGGCGGAGCGTAACGAAGTGATCGCCCGGTTCGCGGCCGATCCCACGATGGATGCCGCTGCCGTGGCGCGAGGGCTCGGAATCACCCACGAGTACCTGTTGAAGCTGGCACGGACCCACCGGCAGAAGCGCCGGTCCGAACCGGCCGCGCCGCCGGTTCGAAGCGCTGATGCTGCCTGACGGCCGCGAGGAAACGATTCTTCCCGCAAGGACTTCCTTGCGTCCTGGAGCCTACCCATGTCTCAGAACAACCTCACTGCTTTGACGCGGAAAAACCTCGAAGAAGAAATTAGAAGGGTTGCCCCCGCTGCGGTTCTTGTCCGGGTCTTTCCGGTCCGGCGAGGCTTCACCTACCTATTCGAACCCGATTTCTACCGTACGTTTCTCGATCACAGGACGGAAGAAGGCGTGGCGCGACTGGTCCGCCGGACTTTCGGCGGTCTCGCGGACTGGCGGGTCGCTCACGACTTCTATCTCCCGACCGGGGAGATTTACCTCACCCCGGAGCCGCACCAGAAGGGGTACATCCCGGAAGACGACCAGTCCTTCGGCCTCGTACCGGCACGCCGTATAGCGATATCCGACGGGAACTTCGAATGAGCGAGATAGCCACGGACCTGGTGTGGTCTGAGTCCAAGGCGTGCAGGGGCTCGCGGCTCGTCCTGCTCGCCCTGGCCCGGGAGGCGGATGATCAGGGGCGGGCGACCCTCACCCTGGAGGAGATATCGCGGCTGACCGGGCTGACGGTCCGCTCGATCACGACGTGCCTCGGTGACCTGGCGTCGCTCGGGGAGCTGAGCCGCGAACGCGGAGGCGGGGCGTCCAACCCCAGCAGGTACTCCATCCTCCTCGGCCAGGCCGGCGGGACGGCGGAGCGCGAGGGGACGGAACTTCCGTCTTCGGGCTCCGGCGTGCCGCAAGGTGGGAGGGACTTCCAGGAAGGGGCTTCCCAGAATTCCCCTGTGGTGCCCTCAAATTGGAATTCTCTTCACGGCGAGCCGGAAGTTTCTTCCTCGCGTGTGCGTGGTGGTAGTACTCCCTACGGGAGTACTACCACCACCAAAAAGCAAGCTAGCTTTGCTGATTCAAAGCTCCGGGAAGTTTCAGCCGGACAGGATTCGGTCGAGGTCCCGGAAGGCGCCCGGGAGCTGGTAGCAGCGATGACCGCGGCCGGGATGGTCGTCGGCTGGCGGCTGACCGAAGCGGAATGGGACCGGGTAACAGCCCTCGCGGCCCGTTGGGGCCACCAACGGCTGGTCGAGATGGTCGCCCGGCGCTGGAACTCCGAGCGCCCGCCGCTGTCCGCCCGCTACCTGCTCCGCATCTGGGCGGACCTCCCTGATCAGGCCCCGGCGCAGGCGGCCCAGACCAACGTCGTCCCGCTGCGGAGGCAGCCCGGAACGTGGGTCCCCTTCCAGAACACCGCCCAGCCCAGCGCCTACCAGAACGGATTTTGATCATGGCCCCCAACCCAGAGCGCGCGGGCAGCGCCGCATCCCTGCGGGCCATGGAACGGATACTCGCAGCGAGAGGGCTACAGACCGTGCCGGAAGCGATCGACGACGACTCGCCGGAGGAGAACCCGGGCGACCGGCAGTGGCACCGCCGGGCCCGCGCGGAGTACGCCCTGGGCCGCTGGAACGCCGCGACCCCGCCCCGGTACCGCGACGCCGACGCGAGCCTTCCGGAAGTACAAGCCTGGGCCGATCGGGCTCTGGCCGACAACGCCGCCGCCGGTGCCCTGCTCCTGACCGGCCACACCGGCACGGGCAAGACGCACGAGGCGTACGGCGCGCTGCGGAGGATCGCGGCCGGCGGCCCGGACCGGTTCGAGCTGATCGCGGTCAACAGCGCCGACATGTACGGCCGGCTGCGGCCCTCACAGGTCATGGGCTCGGCCGAGCGTGAGCTCCGGCGGCTCAGCGAGGTGCAGTACCTGCTGCTGGATGACCTCGGCACCGCGAAGACCTCGGAATGGACCGAGGAGGTGACGTACCGCCTCATCAATCACCGGTACAACCACTGCCTGCCGACCGTCATCACGTCCAACCTCCCCGCGCGTGACGAGACCGGGCCGGACCTGACCGACTTCGTCGGGGCCCGGGTGGCCAGCCGACTGGCCGAGATGGTGACCAGCCTGGTCCCGATGATCGGCGCGGACCGTCGACGCGGCGGGAGGGCAGCCTGATGCCCGTTCGCCTGCAAGGGGCGGCACCGGACGCCACCCTGTCCACAGCCTGTGCATACGTCGGTCCTCGCAGCCCGTACGCGAACCCGTTCACGCCCGGGGACCGCAGCCCTTCCCCGGCCGGGCCCCCGATGGGCCCGGAGGAAGCGGTGGACCTGTTCTCCGCGACGCTCCGGGGGCCGGTGGGCCGCTCCTACGCGAAGGAGTTCGCCCGCGCGCTCCGCGGCCTCGACCTCATGTGCACCTGCCCCCTCGACGTGCCGTGCCACGCGGACGTCCTGCTCCGTCTCGCCAACTCCCCCGGCGGCGGCAACACCATCTCCACCAGCAACTCCACGGAAGGCCCCGCGATGCCCCACCCGATCATGGTCTCTGCGGCCGAACAGCTCACGCTTGACAGGTGGCGGCGCACCGCTGCTCGGCAAGACGCCTTCCGCACCTGGGGCCCTCGGTCCACCAAGGCGGCGGCCAATTTCGCCCACCGTCTCCTCGGCGCCGACGCGGCCACCCTGGAGTGGCAGACCCTGGGTCTCCTGTCGTTCGAGGAGCATCTCCAGGCATTCGCCTCGCTCGACACCGTCGGCGGCCAGCACCTGGAGCTGTACTACTCCGACCAGGGCGGCACGGAGTCCATCACCCTGCGCGTGTCCTGCATGAGCTGCCCCAGCCAGCGCGTACACGCGGTGACCTCCCTGGAGCAGCTCGGACACCTGCTCTCCCAGACCCCGGCCTGGCAGTACATCGCTCCGCAGGATGGGGGCAACTACTGATGTCCCACGCGCACATATCCCCGGTTACCGGCAACTCGCAGTCCGCGGTCCCGCTGCGGAGCATGACCCCCTGGGACCGGTCGGCGATCGTCCTTCTGGGCGCGGCCGGCTTCGCGTTCTCGTACGACGCGCTGCGGCAGATCGCCATAGCGATCCATGCACGCGAGACCTTGTCGTACTTGTTCCCGCTGTTCATCGACGGGTTCATTGCGTACGGAGTGCGGGCGATCGTCCTGCTCCGCCACCAGCCGTTCCTGTCCCGTCTCTACACCTGGTTCCTGTTCCTCGCAGCCACGGCGGCGAGCTTGGGCGCGAACGCGCTGCACGCCATCACGTTGAACCGCGGTCCGCAGTCCGCGCAGTCCGCGCTGCACCTCACGGACAGTGTCGTCGCGGTGCTGTCGATGCTCGCGCCGTTGGCGCTAGCGGGCTCGGTCCACCTGTACATCCTGATGGCGCGGACCGCCGAGTTGTCCGTCCGGGACGGGGCGGAATCCGGTCCCGGACCGGTCCGCCAGGCCGCCCAGGACTCCGCGAGCGGCACCCAGATCCCCGGGCCCGGGCCGCTGGACACCGGCGCGGACTCCGGGATGAGGTCCGCGTCGTCCGCGCCGTCCGGGACGGTCCGCGCGGCTGTTGACCTGCGAAAGCCCGCAAAGCGCCATCCGGAGACACCTGCTGCGGCCGGGCCGAGGCCGCGACCGTCCGCGGCGGCGGACCGGGCGGACGACGGGCGAGGACCGGCCGACGGGCAGCCGACCGGCCGCCCGGACCAGGAGGTACCGGGGCCCGCCCCGGCCGCTGCCGAAGCACCGGCCCCGGCGCCGGTCCCCGACCCCGCAGGCGAGAGCGGACCGTCCGTCCCGGACGACGCCGAACCACCACAGGACCGGGAAGCGTCGCCGTCCTCGGCGGACCCCGAAGCACCGGCCCCGGCGCCGGTCCCCGACCTCGCAGGCGACGGCGGACCGTCCGTCCCGGACGACGCCGAACCACCACAGGACCGGGAGGCCGATGACGAGTGGCTGGAGGACCTGTTGCCGGTCGCTCGGGCGGCCTACCGAGAGAGCGGAAGGATCAGCCGTGACGCGATCAAGGAGGCCGTCCGCGCACGGCAGCCGATCAGCAACGACCGGTTGGGCGTCCTGCTGGCGCGGTTGAAGGACGAGACGGACCAGCGCGCGAGCGCCCCCGCCGCCGCCTCCAGCGCTCTTTGGTGATCTCATCTCATTGGGGCCGCGTGGTCGCTGCCGTCTCCACCGCAGCGACCACGCCCGGCCTCGTCAACAAGGAAGGACCGGTCATGTGGCGACGCCGTCAGAACCGCACGGAGGAGACGGCCCTCCCCGAAGGCGTGCACGCCGCGTCCGCGCTCGCCGCACACCTCCAGAACGGCGGCCGGCTGGCACCCATCGAAGCGACAGACGTCCCGCTGGCTGAGGGGGAGACCGCCTTCGCCGACGTGTGGTGCTCGGCCGCCCGCTTCTACGGAACCGACGTCGTCTATCCGCGGCCGGCGGGGTACTGGGAGAACCACCCCACCTTCGGCCAGCAGTGGGTGCCCAACGCTCTCAACGCCCGGCGGCGGCGGGAAGCCGAGGCCGCCGCCGAGCCGCAGTGGCGTGACCACACACCGGCCCGGATCGTCCTGTCCTCTGCGGGCGTGCGGCTCAGGCCGACCGGCTCGGTGGACTGGATGCCGTTCGACCACTGCCTCCTCACCGACCTCACCGCAGGGCCGCACGGGCTGGTGCTCTCGTACAGCACGTGCGCACCCCTGTGGGTCGCCGGGCCCGCCGCAGCCTGGCTCGGAGTGGCGATCGAGCACCTGCGCCGGGCCGAGTAGCGCCGTCTCCAGACCGAGAAGCCGGAACCTAACCTCGGGCTTTCATGAGCGGCCCGTCCGACAGGTGATCAGATAAGCGAAAAGTGCCTCTGACCAGCGAGAATGAGGATTGTCTAGGCCCTTGTTCTCGCGCCGTCGGAGGCACTTCCCAGGTGAGTAAGCGTATCGGGTCCTACCCGCGTGTGCGGGTATCGGGTGGCGGCAGCGGGGTCGTCTCGCAGGCCGGCGGGGTACTCCTCGTGGAAACAGCCCGCCGGACAGGACTGGCGGACGCGCTGTCGGTGGCGCTCAAGCCGTGGCGCAAGCCCCGGGCGGTACACGATCCGGGCAAGATCCTGCTGGACGTCGCGCTCGCCGTGGCTCTGGGCGGGGACTGCCTGGCCGATGTCGCGATGCTGCGAGCCGAGCCCGCCGTGTTCGGCCCGGTGGCCTCCGACCCGACCGTCTCCCGCCTGGTCGGCACCCTGGCCACGGCCGGGCCCCGAGCCCTTGCGGCGATAAGGCGGGCACGGGCCGAAGTCCGCGAACAGGTATGGCGGTTGGCCGGCAACGCGGCCCCGGCCGCCGACGGCGCGGTGATCGTTGACATCGACGGGGTGCTGGTACTGGCGCACTCCGAGAAGCAGGACGCGGCCGCGACCTGGAAGAAGACCTTCGGGCACCACCCGCTGTTCGCGTTCGTCGACCACGGCCGTGAAGGGTCCGGCGAGCCGGTCGCGGGTCTGCTGCGGCCGGGCAACGCGGGCAGCAACACCGCGGCCGACCACATCGCCGCCGCCCGCCTGGCCCTGGCCCAGCTGCCGAAGAAGCACCGGCGCGGACGGCGGACCCTGATTCGCACCGACTCCGGCGGCGGCACCCACGAATTCCTCAACTGGCTCACCGCACGCGGCCGATGGCTGTCCTACTCCATCGGAATGACCATCACGGAGGCGATCCACCAGGCCGTGCTGCTGGTTCCCGCCTCGGCCTGGACTCCGGCCGTCGAACCGGACGGCCACGTCCGCGACGGCGCCTGGGTCGCCGAACTCGCCGGCGACGTCCTGGGCGGCTGGCCGAAGGGCATGCGGCTGATCGTGCGCAAGGAACGCCCGCACCCCGGAGCACAGTTGCGCTTCACCGACGCTGACGGCATGCGGCTGACCTGCTTCGCCACCAACACCACCGGCACACCGATCGCCGCTCTGGAACTGCGGCACCGCCAGCGGGCCCGGGCCGAGGACCGCATCCGTGCCGCCCGCGACACCGGCCTGCGCAACCTGCCCCTCCACGCCGCCGCCCAGAACCGGATCTGGCTGGAGATCGTCCAGATCGCCCTGGACCTGCTCGCCTGGATGCCCATGCTCGCCCTGACCGGCAACGCCCGACGCTGGGAGCCCAAGCGCCTGCGGCTTCGCCTGTTCTCCGCCGCCGCCCAGCTCGTGACCACCGGCCGCCGCCGCTGGCTCCGCCTGGCCCGCCACTGGCCCTGGACCGACATGATCACCACCGCATTCGAGCGCCTCCAGTCCCTCCCACAGCCAGGCTGACCAGCGACAACGCCTATCCCGACGAGCAGCCCACCACCCCGGAGCCGTGGAACCCGGCGCCCACCCGACGCGACAGCCGGGCCACCGCCCTGCCCATCACCAGCCCGAGAAGCCGAAACGGCCCGTCAGATGAACCGACGGACCGTCACGAAAGATCGAGGCTAATTCCTGGAATTAGGTTCCGGCTTTTTTGCTGATTCGAGTTGTCCGCAGACCCCTGCGAGGATTTAGGCACGGCCAACGCCACAAGGCGTTTTCGGCCCACAGGAGCCCCGAATTCCGGGCTTCCCTTTTTCCTGGAAGGGGCTGATGGCCTTGATATGAGCGGCTGCTTTCGTGCACCGTCCCCCTGAACTATGCCACGGGCTGACGGGTACTGGGAACGGCATCTGACCTGGAATGAAGGTCTGCCGGTGAGACCAGTGAACAGCTCCCGGACCGGCGCGGCACAGATACGCCCCTGGTCCGCCAATTCTGCGGCGAGCAACCGCCGATAAAGCCCGCAGAGGAAATCCCCCTCCTCTGCGAAGGGGTGTTGCGGCCCCCTCCCCCTGGGCCGCAACACCCGCTCTCAAAATCCCCTTGCACCGAGATTGCGGATTCCCCATGCCTCGATCCAGCCGTTCTATACGCATATCCGCAGCCATAGGTGCTGTCGGCGCACTGGCCGCGCTGTCGGCCGGCTGTTCCAGCGGCCCGGAGGCTTCCTCCCGTTCCTCGGCCGCGCAGGCGGACACCATCTCGGCGGGCTCCGCGGAGACGAGCGCGGCGGTCCGGGCTGCAGAAGCCCCAGCGGCGCCGCCGAGCACCTCCTTGCCCGCGGATATCGAACAGAGCGCGCGGGCATTCACCGCGGCCTACGCCGAGCATGACGCCCGCGACGGCAAGGACTCCTCGTTCGCCGAGGCCGGAGCCAGGGCCGCCAAGTTCGCGTCCGGCGACCTGGTGCCCATCCTCGGCCAGAAGCGTCCCGGCCAGGAGACGGCCTGGGCCGCGCTCCGCGCCGAGCAGGCCCGGCAGACGGTCGACATCACCTCCACCGCGGTCCCCGACGGCGCACCGGCTCCGACCAAGGCCGTCGCCCTGGTCCGGGTGAGCTACACCCTCACCACGACTCCGGCCTCCGGACCCACGCGGCGGAGCAGCGAACAGCTCGCCCTGCGACTTGAGCACACCTCCCAGGGCTGGCGGGTCACCGCCTTGCCCTGGGCGTGACGGGGCCTCGATGAACAAGGGCTCGAAGTTCGGCCTGAGCCTCGTCTCCGCCATGCTGGTCAGCGGCGTCGCACTGCTGACCACGTTCGGCGGGGCCGACAGTGCCTCCGCCAAGGAGGCTGGCCCCGGCGGCGGAATCAAGACGGACGCACCCGTTCCCGGCTGGGTCCGCGACCTCATCAACAAGCACGCGGGCCTGTGCCCGCAGGTGACGGCCAGTCTGCTGGCCGCCCAGCTGTACACGGAGTCGAAGTTCAACCCGGACGCCGTGTCCCCCGTCGGCGCTGTTGGCATCGCTCAGTTCATGCCCGGCACATGGGCCGAGCACGGCGTGGACGGCAACGGCGACGGGATCAAGGACGTCCGCAACCCCGCCGACGCCATCGCGGCACAGGCGAAGTACGACTGCACCCTGGCCAAGGAAGTCAAGGACGTACCGGGCGACTCCACCGAGAACATGCTCGCCGCGTACAACGCGGGCGGCGGGGCCGTGATCAAGTACGGCGGCATCCCACCGTACGAAGAAACCCGGAACTACGTCCGCATCATCCGCGACCTGGCGGCCCAGTGGGCGGACGCCGTCCAGCCGGACCTCCCGGCCGGCAAGGGAGCGGCCCGCGCGATCTCCGCCGCGAAGACTGCGCTGGGGACTTGGTACCAGTGGGGTGGCTCCTGCGAGTCGCCGTACACCGGCATGGGCGGCTGCGACTGCTCGTCGCTCACCAAGATGGCCTGGGCCGCGGCGGGCGTGAACTTGCCGAGGGTGACCTATGACCAGGTCAAGGCCGGAACGGCTGTTCCCAGCGTCTCCCAACTGGCCCCCGGCGACCTGCTGTTCACCGTTCCCGGAGCGTCCGGCCCGGAGCACGTCGGCATGTACATCGGCAACAACGAAGTGATCGACGCCCCGCACACGGGCGCTCAGGTCCGCATCAAGCCGCTCAGTTACTGGACGCCGCAGATCATCGCCATGCGGCACGTCGGCTAATCGCTACAAACTCCCTCATTTCACCTCACACGTATCAAAGGGCCTGAACATGTACAACCTGCTGTCTGTCGCCGCCGACCCCTCCCTCCACACCACCCTCGCCGCGGGCGCCGACGTCGTCTCCGGCGTCAAGCCGGACTGGGGCCCCTTCGGGAAGCTCGGCGGGACCGCGAAGGTCATCCTCGGCGTCATCGCCGCCGTAACGCTCGTCATCGGCGCCGGCGCATTCCTCGCCGGTGTCGGCAAGAGCAAGGGCTGGTTCGGCGAGGGCCACAGCACCATGGAGAGCAGCCGGGGTAAGGGGCTCATGGTCGGCGGCTTGACCGTGGTCTTCCTGGTGGCCAGCTTCGGCACGATCTTCGGCATCACCTACGGCATGGGTGTGTGACCCATGAGCTCACGACTCCACAGGAGAAACGATTCCTCAAAGGCGGGCCGACCGCCCCGGCCCGCTGCGAAGCTCACGGGTATCGCCGCCGGCGGGGTCGCGGTCGTCACCGCAGCGGGGGTGATCGTCAGCCTCGCCACCGGTTCCCCTTCCACGTCCGCCCCCTCGGCGTCCACACCCGCCCAGGCGGCCCCGCAGGTGAACGTGGAGCGCGCCCGCACGGTCGACGGCGTCGCCGTGGGCTACCCGCACACGCAAGATGGCGCGAAGGCGGCAGCGGCCAACTACACCGTGGTCAGCGGCAGCGCCGCCTTCCTCACCAACAGCGAGCGCCGCCACCGCGCCGTGACGGCCATGGCCGCCCGGGAAGCCGCCGACGCGATCGGCAAGAAGGCCGACCTGGCAGCCACTCAGGCGGTCGCCTCTCTCCGGGGCGACACCACGGACCTCTCCGCCGGACAGGCCATCGCCCGCACCGGCGTCCTCTCCGCCCGTGTCCTGGGCTACGACGAGAAGGGGGCCATGGTTCGCCTGTGGACGGCGACCGTCCGCGGCAGCGCGGCCGGACACGCGACCCCGAAGGCGGGGTACCGGTCGGTGACGGTCACCCTCGTCTGGGAGGCCGGCGACTGGAAGCTCAAGGACAGTTCGAGCACCGCCGGGCTGGTCGCACCGATCGACGCGCGGCAGACATCCAACGTCGCCGGGGACTTCGCTGGCTACGTGCCAGCCGCTGCGGACGACCCGGTCGTGACCGGTGCGATCCGCCCGGACGGCTTCCCCGCGCCCTACGAGCAGAACGAGCAGGGCGCCCGTGCAGCTGCGGTCAGCGCCGTCATGCTCTACGGCGACACGCGCTTCTTCACCGATGAGCAGTGGCGGCACCGGATGCTGGCGGCCACCGCAGCACCGAGCGTGCTCAAGTCGGTCACGTCGGACTCCGACGCGACCGCCCGCCTCGTCGCGGAGAACCGCGGGGTCGGCACGGACGGCACGTCGGCGGACGGCAGCGAACTGATCACCCGGACGGCAGTCCTGGCGACGCGCACCATCTCGTGCTCAGACCAGGCCGCGAGCATCGAGCTGTGGACGGCGTCGGCCGGCGGGGTGGCGGGCAAGGAGGAGACCCGCCGCCCGCAGGTCGCCTTCCTGCGGATGACCGTGGATCTCGTCTGGGCCGATGGCACCTGGAAGACGACCGCTGTCACGCCGTCCGCACCGCTCGTTCCGTCGCCGCCCGCGATGCAGCAGGCGGACTCGGCGGACGCCTTCGCCGAGGTGGGGGGTGTCGGCAATGCGCCTGCGACTGCGTGACGACGCCCCCGGCCTGCTGCGGGTCGAGCGGACGGCTCCGAGCCGTTGGCGGCGCAGGCTCCAGACCATCGCCGTGGTCAACGTCGTCGTCGGGTTCTTCCTCGTCCCGTCCGCGGTGGCGAATCCGTTCTGCTACATCCCGATGGTGTGCGAGGCGAAGGCCGCGATCGACTTCGTCAAGGACCCGCTCGGCTTCCTGCTCCAGAAGCTGACGGAAGCCAACATCTGGTTCCTGCGCAAGATGCTGGAGCTGATCCAGTCCACCACCAAGATCGACCTCACGTCGCCCGGCTTCCTCAAGCAGTACGCGATCATCTTCGCGGCCTCCTGCCTGCTCACCGTGGCGCTCTGGTTCATCGCCGTCGCCAAACGAGCGGTGCGCGGGGTCAGCATCACCACCGCCATGGGCGAGGCGATCGGCTTCCTGCTCCTCCAGTTCACCGTCAACGCCCTGACCCCGGCGGCCCTCGCGCTCCTGCTCACGGCGATCGACGAGGTCACGGCCGTCTTCGAGCCCTATGCGACGGAGAACTTCAAGCCCTTCCTGGAGAACGTCCTCACGGTCATGGCGGCGAACCCCAGCGAGGGCGTGGGGCAGCTGCTGGTCGTCAACCTGATCATGATGGCCGGCGCGTTGCTGATGTGGATCGAGCTGCTGATCCGCAGCGCCGCGATCTACACGGCTGTCGCGCTCGGGCCCATCGTGAACGCCGGACTGGTCGACAGGGATCTGTGGGGCAAGAGCAAGAAGTGGTTCGGCGCCATCTTCGCCATCGCCCTGTCGAAGCCAGTCCTGTTCGCCCTGCTGGGCCTGGGCGGCGCGGTGCTGAGCGACAGCTCGGGCTCCATGTCCGACCAGGTCTCCAAGACGCTGGTGGGCGCGTTGATCCTCCTGCTCGCGGTCTTCGCCTCGGCCACGCTGTACAAGTGGCTGCCCGAGTTCGGCGACCACATGGCTCAGCTGCACCACGACCGGAAGGCAGCCCAGTCCTCCGGCCCGGCCGCCGCGATCGACGGCCCCGGACAGCACGCGAACCGGGCGATCAACTCCCGGGTCCAGGATGCCCTGGTGGGCGGCGGCGGGAAGTCCGCCGGCGCCAAGGCGGCCGGAGCCAAGATGGGCGGCGGAACCGCCGCCGCAGGCGGCGTGGTCACCGCCGGGGCGGCCGTGGCCAAGGCCGGGCTCGACATGGCAAAGAACAAGGCCGCGAGCTCCCCCGGCGCACAGGGTGCCGATGCCGCCAACGGTGGACTCGGCCAGGCTGAGGACAGCGGCCACACCGGAGCACCGGGCGCCCCGACGGGCACCTCCTCCAGTCCGGTTGTCGGCTCGGCCCCGGACTGGTCCGCGGCTAACGGCCACGCGGGTTCCGAGGCGCCGGCGACGGCCGGGTCCGGGGGCACGACGTCCGGCCCGGTCGTCGGCTCGGCCCCGGACTGGTCCGCGGCCAGCAGCCACGCGGCATCGGAGGCTCCGGCCACCGCTCGCTCACAGGGCGGAACGGCCTCTGGCCCGGTAGTCGGCGCCGTCCCGGCGCCGTCCGGTGGCGGCGCGGCGTCCGACGCACCAGCCACCGCCCGCTCGCAGGGAACTGGCTCGGGCTCGGTAGTCGCTCCGGCCCCGTCAGCGGCGGGCGGCAGCGCCGCAGCGCCGCGCCCGACCAGCACCGGCGGAACACCGGCTCCCGTGCGGTCGCTCCCGCCGCAGGCTCCGCCCCCGGCCGCGCCCGCCCCGGCACCGGTGCCCCCGGCACCCTCTCCCTCCCCCGCACCACGAACCGCTTCGGGCCCCGGGCCCTCCGTCTCGCCCGCGCCGCCCTCGCGGCCGGCTGGCGGACAGACGCTCGGCCGGCCGGACCCCAGCAAGGACCGATGACCCATGTCAACTCGTACGTATCAGTTCGGAAAGCACCGCCCGACGGGGCTGGTCGGCCGCCGCGACCTCGGCGAACAGGTCGTTCTCGGCAGCGGCGCCGTAATCGGCCTGATGCTCGGCTTCGCCTTCAACGGCGCGACCGCCCTCGCGGCTGCTGGCCTCGCGATGCCGATCCTGCTCGCCCTGGTGATCGTGTATGCCCCGTACCGGCCGAAGGGCACGTCCCAGCGGCGCTCGCTCTACCGCTGGTGGCGGATCAACCGCTACCACCGCAAGGCGCTCCGCCGTACTGGCGGTGTCTGGGTGTCGCCCGCCGTCGAGGCCGGTGTACGCAGGGACGGAACTCCTCCGGACGCCGCTCTGACGGAGCCCGAAGGCATCGCGGGCATGACCTGGGTGCCGGTCACGGTCCGAGGGCAGCAGGCCGTCGTCGTCCTCCAGCCGGAGGCCGGCTGCGTCACCGCCGCGCTGGAGGTCACCTCTCCGGGCCTGGGCGGCAAGGATGTCGGCGAACAGGTCGTCGCGCTGGAGCGCTGGGGGGAGGTCCTCGACGCCTTCGGCAACGTGGAGGAACACCCGGTCAAGCGCATCCAGGTCCTCGCCCGCCAGATGAAGTCCGACCCGTACGCCCACCAGCGGTTCATCGCGCAGCGGGACGAATCTGCGGCGACGGCCAACGCCCCGCAGTGGCTCAAGGACTCGTACGACCAGCTGGCCAACGCGGTGTCGACCAGCGCCGAAGAGCACCGGTACTACATCACCATCCACGCGAAGTTCACCCGGGACCTGGCGGCCGAGGGCTCAGCCCGGGGAAGGGGTGACGACGGGATCGCCGCCGCGATGGCCATCTACCTGGACGAGCTGTGGTCCCGCGCCGAGGACGCCGACCTCTCGGTGGTCGCCCCGCTGGACGAGGGCAGGATGACGGCCCTCATCCGCAACTCGTACGACCCTGACCATGCCATCTGGGACACCGATCTTCCCCGGGCCCACGCCTTCCCGCGCAACGTCGACGTCCGGCAGGGCACCCACCTGGCGACCCGCGCGGCAGGAAGCACCGAGAGCTGGTTCCACGCCACGGCCCACGTCGCCAGCTGGCCCACCACCCCCGTCGGCCCCGGTTTCCTGTCGCCTCTCCTGATCGGGATGCCCGACGTCATCCGGACCTTCTCCATCACGCAGCAGCTGGAGCCGAACGACAAGGCCGTGGAACGCATGCTCGCCGAGGACACGAACAACCAGGCGGAGATGCACCGCGACCGCCAGCGCGGCAAGAACATCGACCCCCGCGACCAGATCGCCGCGAACGCCACCGGTTCCCGCGGCATGGCCCTGGCCGCCTCTGGGGCGGCCGGCGCCGCGGTCGTCGGCTACATCACGATCTCGGCCCGCAGCGTCGAGGAACTGGAGCGCACCAAGCGCACGACCGCCAGCCGCGCCCGCAACTCGAACCTGCGGATCGAGTGGCTCGACCTCGAACACGCCCGCGCCTTCGCCAACACCCTGCCCCTCGCCGGAGGCATCAAGTGAGTGACCTGCTGAACCTCGCCCCGCTGTCCCCGATGCACCAGACCGTGCGCCGTCCGCTCTACACGGAGACGACCACCAGCCAGGCCCTGTACCTACCGGTGGCGCCGCCGACTCTGGGCAGCGCGGGCGCGATCATCGGCCGCGAACTGTATTCCGGAAAGGCTTTCATCTACTGCCCTTTCAGCGCGTTCGGTGACGGACTTCCGGGCGGGAACATGATCGTCATGGGGGATACCGGGCGCGGAAAGAGTTCCCTCACCAAGACCTATGCCGCGCGGCAAATTCGCCTCGGTAGGAAAGTCGTGGTTCTGGACACGAAGGAGCAGAAGGAACGTGAGGAGGGCGAATGGGCGGCTCTAGGCCGTTCTCTCACCGGCAAGGCCCCGGTGAAGTTCGCTCCCGGCGGCGGGTCCGGCGCCTCCTGCATCAACCCGATGGACCCGTCCATCGCAGGCAAGCGGCAGGTCGAACTGGTCAGGACGATCGTTGAGCTCGGCCTCGGCAAGCCCTTGGACGAGTTCGCCGGCTCCGCCCTGCGGATCGCCATCCGCAGGGCCCATCGCCGGGCGGACGCCCTCGGCCGCACACCGGTGCTGGCGGACGTTGCCGAAGCGCTCCGGGCCCCGGAGGAGTCCGATGCCGAAGCGAAGCAGCGGACGCGGGACGAACTGCTCGCCGACGGGCTCGAAGCGAGCTACGTTCTCGACCGGCTGTGCGGCAGTGAGCAGGATTCGACGGGCGACCTGGTCGGCATGCTGGACGGGCCGACCAGCCTCGGCGTTGGTCTCGACACCGACATGGTCGTGTTCGACCTCACCAAGGTCCCGTCCGGCGGTGTCGCCATGACCATCCTCGTCGCGGTGATCAGCGTCTTCCTCGAAGAGGTCTGGCTGCGGCCCTTGTGCGAGTGCGGGACGGAACCGAGCCAGCACGAGCGTGTGGTGGTCGACGCGGACTCCGGCGCCTGGGAGGTGGGACCGAACCCAGCGACGGGCTGCCGCCGCTACAGCCAGCGCAAGCGCATCCTCATCGCCGAAGAAGCGTGGCACATTCTCGGCACTCCTCAGCTGGCCGCCCTGCTCGAAAAGTTTCTGAAATTCGCGCGCGGCCTGGGATTGTCGTGCATTTTCATCGTCCACCACCTGTCAGATATTGATGACTCGCCGGAGACGCAGGCGGCACTGAAAATGGCCGATACCGTTGTCATTTACTCGATGAAGAAGGCCGAAGCGGAAGCCACCGTGGCCAGGTTGGGGCTGCCGGGGTGGACGGCGGACCACATCGTGCGGCTGCGTCGGGGAATCGCCCTGTGGGTGGTGGGAGAGGTGATCTACCCCGCCGTGCAGCACCTGCTGGTCGTGGCGGAACAGCACCTGTGCTTCTCCTCCGGCTCGATGACCGACGTCTCCACCAGCTACCCGGACGCCGCATGAACGGCTTCCGTCACCTCCAACTGGCCACCGGCCGCATCCAGGCAGATCCGGAAGGGACGAACTCCATGACCACCGCCACCGGGACCGCGCTCCCGACTGATCACAACGCGGCGCGCGGGGACATCGACCAGCTGCACTCAGACGCCCTCGAACTGGCCCGGCGCACGAAGGCCCTGGCCACCGCCCTCGACCACGGGGACTACTCCGCGGCCGGAGGCCGTGTCCGCACCGCCGCCGCCCACCTGTGGCGAGCGGCCGAGGACCTGCACGCGGCTTTCCACACGGCCCCTCCGCGATGTGCCGGGCCCGATGCGGCGATCTCCCAGCTCTGCGGCCGGCGCATGCGCTACCTCGCTGCCCGTGCCGGACGGGCCGCGTAGTGGACGTCATGCCCAGCGGGATCTCTGTGGCCCTGTACGCCATCGCGGCGGTGTGTGCGGTGGCCATGGTCGCCGTCTGGCTGGTGATGAAGCGCTCCGCCCGAAACGCCGGGTTCGCGGACAAGGGCCTCCTCAAGCGGCAGCTGTCGGCCACGGCCGTCCTCAAGGCCACGGAGATCCGGCCCTCTCTCACCCGCGGTGACGACGACCCGCGCCGCCCGGCGGCGAATCTGGCGAAGAAGCGATCCGCCACCCGCTGACCCTTCTCCCTCCCTCATCTCGGAGCACGTCATGCAACACCCTCTCTCCCCGCAGGACTTCGGCTACTCGCTGGGCACCTCCCAGCGTCCGAAGGGCGTAGACCTCTGGTCCCGCGCCGACAAGGCGTGCCGGGTCATCGGCCCCATGGGCTCGGGCAAGACGCTCCGCTTCTTCGCCCCGACCATCCGCCGGTGGCCCGGACCGGTGCTCGCCACCTCCACGAAGGCGGACCTGGTCGAACTGACCCTCGACGCCCGGCGGGCAGGCGGCAGGCCCGTCCTGGCCTTCGACCCGCAGGACATCGCCCCCTCTGTGCCGAGGTTCCGGTGGACGCCGATCACGGGCGCTGCCGATACCGAGACCGCGATGATGCGGGCCAAGGCGTTCGTCGCTGGCTCGCGCACCCCGGGGGCGGCAGCGCAGTCCAGCGAGGGCGCCGCCTTCTACAAGGGCCAGGCCGCGAAGATCCTGGCCGCGTACTTCCACGCCGCCGCGCTCGACGGGGCGAGCCTGGAGTGGGTGTTGAAGTGGGCGCGCAAGCTGACCGATCCCGCGCCGGTCGGCATCCTCGACGCGCACCCCGGGGCCGGGCCCGGCTGGGCGGACATGCTCCGAACGGCCACCAGCGGCGACAGTCGAACTGTCGGCAACACGGCCTCGACCTTGGACGCCGCGCTCGCCCCCCTCATGCACGAGTCGGTCGTTCGGGCCCTGCTGGGAGACGGCGAAGACCCGACCGACTTCGCCGAACTCCTCGACGCGGGCGGCACCGTCTACCTGCTCGGGAAGGACTCCGAGGTGAACAGCGTGGCTCCGCTGACCACCGCGATCACGGAAGACCTGCTCGACATCGCCGAGGCTCACGCCGTCGCCTCGCCCGCCGGCCGACTCGACCCGCCGCTCCTCGGCGGGCTGGACGAAGCCCCCAACATCGCTCCCATCCCCAGCCTGCGACAGCGCGTCGCCGACGGGCGCGGTCGCGGGATCACCGTGATCATCGGCCTCCAGGGCTGGGCGTCGGCCCGCGCCCGGTTCGGCGAGGACACCGCGAACGAGCTGGCGAGCTTCACCAACAACGTCCTCGTCTTCGGCGGGGCGAAGGACCCGGGCTTCCTCAAGGACCTGTCGGACTTGTGCGGGCAGGTTGAGCGCGAGCGCACCACGAAGACCAGCAGCGGCGGGGACCGCGGCAGCCACTCGACCGCCACCCACATGGCCCTGGAGCCGGTCCTGCGGAGCGACGAGATCCGGTCGCTGCCGGAGGGCCACGCGCTCGTACTCGCCGACAACCTGCCGCCCGTCATCACCCGCCTCGATGGCATGTGGACCTGGGACTCCTGGCCGGAGATCGAGTCCCACGTCCGCCAGCTGCGTGAAGCGAACGAGACGGAGCGCCGTCGGCGGTCCGCGGCAAAGAAGAAGCAGGCGGCGGCTCACGCCGCGGCCTGGGCCGCCCGGGGGGCCGCCGCGTGACGAATCCCCTCGCGCAGTTCCAGCCCTTCCCCGAGGCACCCGCGTTGATCTTGGAATACATCGCGGAGCGGAGCGCGGAGGAGTCCGTGGTCGACGGCCCCCCGCCGTGGGACCTCGGCGCTCTGTCGGCCGAGCTGATCGAGCCGATGCCAGCGTGGCTCGACGCGGTGTGCCGCTGGTTGAACGAGACGTACGCCTGGCAGCCGCAGGACGTGATCCCGCCCTGCTGGAAGAAGCACGAGGGTCTGGGGTACGAGATCGCCGCCCTGGCCTTCGCCCGGGACGACGCCTACGCCGACGCGGGCTCAACCGTCGTCTGGCACGAGCAGTACGACCGGTTCGTCAGCCGCATGAACAAGGTGCTCGGCAAGGCCGGCGACGAATGCCGCCTTGGACGACACGAAGACCGACCCGCACGATTCCAGCTCGCCGCCTGGACCGATGAGAACACCGGAGCCGCCACATGGTGACCTCGAACCCCCATGTCGTCTTCGACACCGACCCGCAGCACGGCCTGCTCGCACGAAGCGGATGGGAGCAGGCAGAGGCCCGCGCCGTGCTTCGTGATCTGGGATGGGAGTGGCAGGAAGAACTGCACGCGCTCGTCTCGCCCGCAGACACCTCGGATGTCGACGCCGGAGTCCAGGCGGTGGAACAGCTCCACCTGCACGGCTACCGGGCGGGATTCGCAGTGGGGCGGTTCGGCGCAGTCCGGCTGACCCTGGATCGCGCCGAACAGGTGCTCACGACCGTCACCACGCAGGGGGCTCTTGAACCGCACGCCGACCCCACGCCCACCTCGGAACCGGCACGGCGCCCGTACGCGGCGTACGGCGAAGCGGCTCTGGCGGCGGAGCGAATCGAGCCTGAACGTCCAGGCGCACCTGCGTTCTAGGCGTACGTCAGCCCGGCGGGCAGCACTCAACCGAGTGCTGCCCGCCGGGCTGTTTGGTCACCGCGGTCGCGCGGGGAAGGATGGCGATGAACTCCTCCGGCGGGAGCCAGCTGTCGGCCTCCGGTCCGGGTCCGGCAGGAAGCTGGTCACCGGCCTCTCCAGTCGGTGGGGGTGTTGAGGACGTCGGAGGCCCACTGGTAGTGGCCGGTGTCGCGGATGTCCTTGTCCTGCTCGGGGTAGAGGTCGCAACTGAGCAGGGCGATCATGTGCAGGTAGTCGGCGAGGTCGTCGCGCCGGTCGGCGGGGAGGTCCTGGGCGGCGGCGGCCAGCAGACGGTTTCGGACCTCGACACGGTCCGGGTCGTACATCCGGTAGTAGGCACAGGCCCCGGCGAGGTCGTAGAGCGGGTCTCCGAGCAGGGTGAAGGTGCCGAAGTCGATGACGGCGGAGACCTTGTCGTCGGCGACCAGGATGTTGTCCGGATAGAGGTCGCCGTGGATGACGCCTTCGGGGCCGGTGTAGGGGCGGGTGAGCCGCGCAGTGAGCCGGTCGGTGATGTGGTCGACGGCCGGGACGTCGCCGCGCAGGTCAGGGAGGACCTTGGGGAGCTTCTGCGCGAGGAGGCGGAGGAGGAAGGCGTGCCAGGGCTCGCCCCGGTGGGCCGGGTCGGGGTCGAGGAGCATGCGCCGGTCGAGCGGGGTGGTCAGGCACAGGCCGGTGAGGTCGCGGACGGCGCCGAGGTAGGTGTGTTCGGTGGCCGGGTCGGTGAGGTCGAGGGCGTCGCCCATCGGCGTGCCGGACAGGCGGGTCTCGGTGACGGCGAGCAGGGAGCCGTGCTGCTCGATGGCCTGGATTTCGGGCAGGGCGTAGGGAACGCTGTTGCGGGCGAAGCGCTGGTAGAGGTCGGCGATGGTCTCCAGCGCGGGGCGCTGGTCGGGGTCGGCGTAGACCTTGAGGACCTGGTCGTGGCCGAGGGCGTAGACGCGGGCCTCGGTGCCGGCGGCGATCAGGTCGGCGGGGGTGAGTCCGCAGGCTTCAAGGAGGGCGTTCTCCGCGTCGGCAGTGATGCTGCTGGCGTCTCGGCGTGTGATCACGGCGTGCTCCGGGTGGAGGTGGGGCGGTCGGCGGTTACAGGGCGAGCGCCTGGCGGTGGACGGCGGCCAGCCGTTCGCGCAGGCCCTCGTCGCGGATGAGTTCGAGGGCGCGCGGGTGATCGGCGGCGCTGGCGGCGAGGAGTCCGCGCTGCTGGTCGAGGTAGGCGCTCAGGAAGGCGCGCACGTCGCCTTCGGTGTGCTCCAGGACGCGGGCGGTGTAGAGCATGGTGAGAGGGAAGGCCCAGCAGGCGTGGAGGAAGCCGAAGGCGGGCCGCATGCTCTCCCTCCAGGGGGAGTGGAAGACGGCCTGGTCGTCGAACGTGCACCTGGCGGCGGTGAGTGCGTCGTTGAGCCAGTTGTGGCCAGCCTCATGGATGAGGTCGCGGGCGAGCACGGTGGGGTCGCCGGTGTGGTCGAGGAACACCGTGCCGGGCAGGCGGGTGATGGTCCAACTGATCAGGGTCTGGCCGATTTGCTTGGTCCGCAGCAGGACGACCACGACGGCGTGCGCGGCCAGCAGGGGGCCGAAGCCGGTCTGGTCCGCGGTGGTGAACGCGCCGGCCACCAGCGCCCGCAGGCCGAGCGGGGCGGGTTCGGTTCCGGGTCCGAGTACGTAGTACGGGGTCTCTGAGATCGGGGAACAGGGCAGGCCGGCGGGGTCGGGGGCGACGACGACGCGCGGGCCGAGCACGGTGGGGGTAGAGCTGGCGGTGGTGTCGGCGTGCGGGTTGGCGGTGTACCAGTCGAAGGCGGCCCGCTCGCCGGAGCGGGCGGCGGCTTCGGCACCTTCGAGGGCGTGGTGGGCCAGGCAGTAGTCGGCAGCCGGACCCAGACCCGTGGGCCGGGGCAGGGTGCCGGGGTTGAGGATGGTGTGGATCTTGGCGGTGCGCTCGTCGTGCAGGCGGCTGGTCGGCGGGAAGTCGAAGAGGCCGGGGTAGTCCACGTGCGGGCTCCTGTCCGGGACGGAAGGGGTGGCCTGGGGCCGGGCCCGCCGCGGTCGGGTCCGGCCCCAGGTTGGTTACCGCTGGCGTTCAGCGCGCCGGGCGGTCAGGGGTGATCAGGCGACGTCGCCCTCGGCGGTCAGCCAGCCCTCGGCGGAGACGCTGGAGGTGTGGGCGGTGGCGCGGACGGTCTCGTCCTCGCCGCGCAGGCCCTCGACGTCGGCCAGGAACTCGGAGATGCGGTCGTTGTCCATGGGGTCCTTCTCCTTCTGAGCGAATCGGATGGTTGTGCGTGCCCTTTGCGGTGGTGCGTGCTCGGGCACCGGGCGGTGATCGCGCCCGGGTCACGGCGGCCTCCCGGTCAGTGCGAGGCGGTGCGGGCTGCGGTGCGGAGAGCGGCGGCGAGGTCGCTCATGGCGGGGCGGTCGCCGCCCTCGCCGGAGAGCGCGGCGACGATCAGGGTCCGCAGTACCGCGGGGATGAGGGTGAGGTTGGCGTGGCCGCCGAGGCGGGGGATATCCGCGC
Source organism: Kitasatospora sp. NRRL B-11411 (assembly GCF_000721345.1). Taxonomy (NCBI): domain Bacteria; kingdom Bacillati; phylum Actinomycetota; class Actinomycetes; order Kitasatosporales; family Streptomycetaceae; genus Kitasatospora; species Kitasatospora sp. NRRL B-11411. The sequence continues at coordinate 69,828 of NZ_JOGH01000034.1, forward strand.
ACAGGTAGCGGTAGATCAGGACAGCGAGGCTGAACACGTCGGCGGCCGGGCCGGCCTGGTGGTAGCCGGTGAGGTACTCGGGCGGCCAGTGGACCTCGGGTCCGCGGTGCTCGGGGCCGCGCTCGGTGGCCAGGCGGCGGGCGGCACCGAGGTCGGTGATCAACCCGCGGCCTCCGTGGATGAGGATGTTCTCCTGGTAGACGTCGCGGTGGACGATGCCGCGCTGGTGCAGGGCGGTCAGGCCCTCGGCTACGTCGGCGAGGATGTCCAGGCCCTCGGCGGTGTCCTTGCCCGAGGCCATGAAGGTGCGGAAGTTGCCGCCGTCGCACAGCGGCATGGTGTACCAGTCGAATCGCTCGCCACTGCCCCGGTCGAGCAGGGGGACGACGTTGTCGGCGCCACAGGCGGCCCGGGTGAGGTCGGCCTCGTGGCGGAAGTCCTCACGAGCCAGAGCGCGTTCGACGTCCGTCATCTGCGCGTACCAGTAGAAGCCGTAGGCGGCGCTTCGCTGGTCGGCGGGGAGTTCGGCCAGGACGTGGTTGGAGCCGAAGCCGGCCTTCAGCACGACGGGCTGCTGGCCGTCGCGGCGGGCGGTGACCAGGGTGCTGGCGCGGGTGAAGGCGAGCAGGTCGCTCACCTGCCAGCCGTCGGTGCGGAGCTGGTCGAGGACCCAGGCGGCGGGGTGGAGGGGGTGGAGGTTCATCAGCTCGCTTCCTCAGGTCGCGGACGGGCGGGTGGAGCCGTTCAGGTGTGCGAGGCAGTCGGCGGCCAGCTGGTCGAGGTCGGCCTTGGTCGTACAGGGCCGCTGCCAGACCTCCAGGCCGGTGCGGCGGGTCCAGGCACTGGCGGCCTGCGAGTAGAGGTCGGCGAGGCGGGCGGCGGCCTCGGGGCGGTCGGTGAAGCGCGGGGCGCTCTCGCGGCCGGCGAGGCGGGACTGGCACAGGCCGGGCTCGGTGGTCAGCAGGACGGTTAGCTGCGGGCGGGCCCGCTCCTGCTCGGCGAGGCGCTCAACGTACTCGGCGACCGGGCGCTGGTGGACCAGGGCGAGGAGGCAGGCGGTGGACAGGCTGAGCCGGTCGGCGACCACGGGGCCGCGGGCGAGCGCGGGGGTGAGGTTGAAGCGGGCGTGGAGCGCGAGGTCCCAGCAGGCCGCTTCGGCGGCTTCCTCGTGATCGTCGGAGCTGTGTCCGGCCCGCAGCCGCACCAGGGTGCGGGTGGCGGCCAGGGAGAGCCAGGAGAACTGGCCGGTGTGGTCGAGCGGGACGCCGGCGGTGCGGGCGTCGGCGAGGAGCCGGTCTCGCAGGGTGCTCTTGCCGGCGCCGGGTAAGCCTTCCAGGGCCATGAGCACGGCGGTCACCTCGCCGGTTCGTCGGCGGCGAGCCAGCTGATGAACTTCGCGCACCGCCCGGCGGTGACCGGCAGGGTGCCGTGGGCGAGCTGGGAGCCGTACAGCAGCGCGGTGCCCGGTGCCGGGTCGACGGACCAGCGGGTGCGGGGCATCTGCTGGAACCAGGCCGCGGAGTTGTCGGCGCCGTCGTGGGCCAGCCACATGCCGTCCGCGTAGCCGTTGACGGCCGGGGCGGGGGCCGGACGGTGCCAGAGACGGTCGCTGGAGGCGGTCTCGACGTAGAAGTCGCCGCCGGCGTCGGCCTGGGCGATGACGACGCTGATGCCGGCGATCTGGCGGGGCCAGGCGAGCGGGTCGGGGGCGATGCCGTCGAGGTGGCTGGTGATGTGCTGGCCCTCCCCGTACTCGACGTACGTCCACGGTCGGCACACCGTGGCGGAGGGCATGATCCGGGCCAGGGCCGGGCGGGCCCGGTCGAAGGCAGCCTGGAGGATCTTCTCCGCCGCCTGCGGGATATCGGGGATCTCGACGCGGCCGGCGGGCTCGTAGACGGCCATCGCCTGCTCGTGGCTGTGGCCGGGGATCTCGTGGATGGAGGTGCGGCGCTCGTCGCCGAAGCGGTCGGCGTCGGCATCGGCCAGGACGTCGTGCATCAGGGTGGCGAGCTGGAGCCGCTCGGTGGAGCCGAGGAAGTTCTCGATGCTGCCGACGCCGGTGGTCTCGGCGATGTGGATCGTCACGGGGTGGGCCTCCTGGTGTCGAGGACGCGGCGGATGTCGTCGAGGTCGGTGCAGTGGTTGAGCCAGCTGACGACCGGGCTGCCGTCGCCGGTCAGCGGGTCGCGCCACAGGGCGAGGAGTTCGCCGGTCAGCGGCAGCTCGTCGGTGCCGGGCAGCAACCAGGAACCGGCCTTCTCGCCGGCCTGGGCCGCGGGGCAGGGGGCGTGATGCTGGTGGACGAAGACGCGGGTCAGCCGGGCGGCGGCGGCCTCCCGGCACGCCTGCCGCATCGGGCCGTGGGGCTCACGCCGCTGGTAGGCGCGGTGCTCGGTGGCCAGCCACGCCTCGGCGACGGCGGCGGCCGAGTCCGCGACGCGGCACGTCGCACAGCAGCCGGGCCCGTGCGACGGGCACCTCCCGGCACTGGCGCCAAGGGCGGCGGCGACCTCGTCCAGGACTGCCCACGCGGTGTCGGCCAGCAGCCCGCCCGCGTCCGGTCGCATAGGTCCGGGCGGGGTGCGGTGGTTGCAGCACAGCTCACCGCTGGCGTCGGCCGCGGCCGGGGCGAGGGCCGGTTCGATGAACAGCGCGTGGAAGTAGGAGAGCCGCCCGAGGAGCTGGTGGACGGTCCCCTCGTCGCCGGGCTTCATCCCGCCACCGTCTGTTCCGCGGCGGCCGGGGCCGGCAGCGGGCAGGGGCACGCGGTGCCCGCCGGGTGCTCGGCCGCCAACACCGTGGCCAGGGCACGGGCGGCGGCTTCGAGGTCGGCAAAGTAGGCGTCCCAGTTCTGGCGGTGGTCCGGGTGGAGGCTGAGGTCGAGCACCGCGACGGTGGTGCCGGAGGTCTCGCAGTTCAGCTCGGAGCGAGCGACGCGGACCTCGATGCCGGCGGGCAGCTCGGAGGCGACGGCGTCGGCGGCGCGGCACAGGGCCGCAGCGGTGCGGGCGTACTCGGCGCGGTCACGTGGCAGCAGGCCGATCCGCAGTTCGGCCGGGACCAGATCCAGCCCGTCGTACTGGTGGCCCTGGCAGCTGTCGTAGGTGATCAGGCCCCAGCCGGTGGTGAGAATGTCCACCAGCGGCCAGACGCGGGGTTCGATCGCCTCGCGCCACTTCGGGTGGGCAGGGTCCAGGTCGTCGGCCTCGTGGACACCGGGCAGGCCGACGGTGTTGATGTTGCCGTGTTCGCTGGCGTACAGCCTCACCTCGGCGCGGACCGTGGCGGGATTGTCCCAGCGGGCGGTGAAGACGTTCACGTCACGCATGCTGTTCGGGGTGCGGGGCCGCCAGCGAAGCGTCTGACACCAAGCGCCCTCGGGGTGGGCGGGCTGAGCTAGGAGGGCGGCGATGCCGTCGACCATGCGCATCCGGTAGTCGCAGTAGGCGTCGCCGTCCACGGCCGGGTCCTGGCGCCAGCGGGTGGCGATGCAGCCGCCGCCGCAGGTGCTGCGGTAGTCGCAACTGGTGCACTTGGCCATCAGCGACTTGCCCTGATTCAGCAGCAGGTTGCCCTGCTGGAGGCGGGCCACCTCGTCCTGGCCGGTGATCTCGTCGAGCTGGCCCAGGCGGGCCTGGGGCCAGGGCAATTCGTCGCACGAGCCGAACCGGTTGTCGGGGTAGAGGGTGAAGACGTGGTCGCACTTGAGATCGGAGAAGTGGCAGAAGCCGCTGCCCAAGCCGCGCAGGCGCCGGATCGTGGAGACGGCCGGCTCCAGCTTGATCCGGGTGAAGTGCCCGGCGCTGATCCAGTGGGCGGTGGCAGCGAGCACGAACTCGGTGTACTCGTCCGGGTGGATCGCCCAGGCCGGACCGCCCTCCCCGGCAAGGGCGGCCTGCTGGAGCAGGCGGCTCGCCGGGATGCGCCGGGCCCGCACGGTGGTGGAGCGGCGGATAGCGCTGTCGAAGGCGGGCACGAAGCTGACCGCGTTGACGGACGCGAAGCGTGCGAGGTGGTCCAGCACCTGCTCGGCCCGGCCTAACACGGCCGGGGTCACGGTGGTGATGACACCGACCTTGCGGCCCCGCTCGGCCAGCAGCTCCAGGGCCGCCGCGACGCGCGGGTAGACGGGTTCACCGTCGTAGCCGATGCGCCAGACGTTGCCCTGGGCGTCGCCGTCGAGGGAGACGCCGATCTGCAACTGCGGGTAGAGCTCGTCGAACAGGTCGAGCCACTGCCCGTCGAGCTGGACGCCGTTGGTCTGCATCGACACCCGCACCACCTGCGGCTGGGCGGCAAGTTCGCGCAGGACCTCGGCGATCGCCTCGCGGCCGGCGGTCAACGGCTCGCCGCCGTGGAGCTCGACGGCGAGCGGGCGGTGCCGGAAGAGCCGGGCCAGCTGTCCGATCTGGTCGGCGCCGATCCGGGCTCCGCCGGGCACCTCCTTGCGCTTCTCGTAGCAGTGGGGGCAGTCGATGTCACAGGTCTCCCCGCGCAGCTTGACGATCACCGACACCGCGGTGCTGGTGTCTTCGGGCTCCAGGCTCCGGTAGAGCCGGTCGATCGGGTGGTGCTGTTCGGTGGTGCGGCGCATCGGCTGCCTCCCTTGCTGCCGTGACCGGTCGGTGTTAGTCGGACAGGCGTCCCAGTAGGGCGCCCTGGCCGGACTGAAGGATGTGCGCGGCCTCCAGCGGAATCCAGAAGCACTCGAAGTGGGTGGGCTCGCCCTGGCCGTCGTGGTCCTCCTGGCTCGTCCATCGCTCCGGGGTGGGCTCGGTGAGCTCCAGGTGGAAGACGTGCCGGTGCTGGACCTCGAACCGGTACGGGCTGATGTCGTACTCGGTCTCGCCGAGCTTGCGGACGATCTTGAAGTCATTCAGGCCGGTCTCCTCGCGGGCCTCCCGCAGCGCGGCGGCCTCGGGGGTCTCCCCGGGGCGGATGCTGCCGGCCGGGACCTGGATGCCGACCTCCTCGTAGCTGTAGTCGGTGTGCCGGAACACCAGCAGCCGCCCATCGCGCACGACGTAGACGAGCACCTTCTCCTTGGTGACCTTCTCGGGCATCGGAACAACCTCCACGGGGTCAGGAATGATCGTCTGGAGCTTGCGGGGGCGTGGCTCCAGAACTCGGCCCGGCCCGATGAAGTTGGGACGGGGAGTCCACGAGTCTAGGTCTCCTGAGTAACCGTCAACTCCCCTACTTCCAGGCCGAACCGGCGGACTCGAACCGTTGCGCGATGGGAAGATCAGCCGGACGCCGCGGCCTCTGCTGGCGCCCCCTCGGAAGCGCTGGCGCCCTCGTGAGCCGCGGAGTGGAGGCTGAACCGGACCTCCTTGCCGTGCGGAAGGAGTTCGGTCTCCAGGTTGCCCACGAGGCGGCTGAGCAGGAGGAGCCCTCGCCCGCCGGTCGCGTCCTGCTTCGACTCCCGGACCAGCGGCAGCCGGACGTCGAAGTCGGTGACGCCGACACGGATGCCGTCCGCGGTCTCCCGCAGCAGCAGTTCTCCCCCGCCACCGGTATGCAGGAGGACATTGGTCAGCAGTTCGCTCACCCCCAGCTCCGCCATGTCGCTGAACTCGCTCTTGCACCACATCCGCAGCTGGGCTCGCACGATTTCGCGCACGTGCCGCATCGCCTCGGGCCGCAGCGTGGGAAGGACCAAACGGAACTCACCAAGCTGGTCGACAGTCGCGGCAGACATGGGCCCTCCGGGTGGCTTCGGATGCAGGGCCGACCGTTGCGCTGCGTACCCATAGCGGCACTCTGCGCTTGGTCGAGCTTCGATGATGGACCTGCCGTAGCGGAAGGGCAAGTCCTCCAGAGAGGAAACCCTTTCCTTTTGGCGATCTGTCATATGCACTACCTGGCACGGGCGCTACCCTTCCCTGAAAAGGCTGCGGTTCCGGAGTCAGGAGGTGCGATGCCCGTCGAGCCGACCCCGCGCCGAAGGCGCCTGGGGACAGAGATCCGGCGCGCCCGCGAGGCGCTGGGGTGGAGCCTGGAAGAGGCCGCCCAGCACCTCGGCTACAAGGCGCCGTCGACCGTCAGCAAGATCGAGAACGGGACGCAGGGAGTCAAGCTCCAGGTCCTGCCCCACTTCTTCGAGGTTCTACAGATTCACGACCAGGCCCGGCGCGAGCAGTGGCGCGAGCTGGTCCGACGCGCCAGCGAGCCGGACTGGCACCAGCGCTACCAGGGCGTCGTGGAGGACCCTCTCAGCGACTACCTCACTGAGATCGAAGAAGCCCTCGACCTCTTCCACTGGAACTCGGGCGCCCTGCACGGCCTGCTCCAGATCCCCGAGTACGAACGGGCGATCGTCGAAGGGAGCCGGGCCTGGACCACCGCCGAGGACATCGAACGCTTCCTCGCCATGCGCACCGAGCACCGCCAGGCCATGGCCGAACGCCAACCGCCCCTGAAGATATGGTCCGTGATCCCCGAAGGGCTCCTCCGCCAAGAGGTCGGCGGCCGGGCCGTCGCCAGGGCCCAAGTGGAACATCTCATTGACCTGCTCAAGAGTGACCCGAACACGACCATCCAGGTCCTACCGCTGAGCGCCGGCGCACACGCAGGCATGGACGGACCGTTCATGCTGATGTCGTTCGCCACCGGCAACGACACGGTCACCATCGAGGCGACCCGCGCACGGCTCCACCTCACCGACCCCGAGTCGGTCGAGGTATACCGCACCACCAGCGGTCACCTGAAATCCGATGCCCTCGGCCAGAAGCAGTCCCTCTCCCTACTCAAGACGATCGCCAAGGAACTTGCGCCATGAACACGACCGACCTCGACGCCGCCCGGCTCGACAGCGAACTCGCTGAAGCCGCGTGGCAGACCGCCAGCAGCGGCGGTACCAACTGCGTAGAGGTCACCTTCCTAAGGAATGGCATGGTCGCATTCCGCGACTCGCTCAACCCCGAGCAGCCACCACTGCTTATCACCGACGAAGGGTTTTCCGCCTTCACTGTAGCGATTATGCGAGGCGCATTGCGGAGGCCCACGCCGCTTGATGCCGACCCGGTCACGGCAACCACAAAGAATGACGTCGCGCCCGATTGGCTGGCGGCTCAACTCGCCGATGCTCGGTGGCATTTCACAGGACCTGAGAGCATCGAGGTGGCCTTCCTACCTCGGGCCATCACCGCATTTCGCGGGCCCAACAGCGGCCCCGACTCACAAGTCCTGATCTTCGCAGACTCGGAGATCAGCGACTTCTACGAAGGCGTTCGGTGCGGAATTTTTCGCCGCCAAGAAGACTTGACGCTGAGCCCTGCAAGCCATCTGGAGCTCGTTCACTAGAGGCTCACCCGGGCCTACGACACACATCTCGGCCTCGTCAATAACTTCATGCCGTCGAAAGTTCGACCGGCGGAGTGCTCGCGCGAGTATCGTCCAGGAACGGAACTCAGGGAGGGGAAACCCAGTGAGTCAATGGCAAGACTTCACCACTGGCGAGCGGATCAAAATGCTCAGGGGCAAGGAGACCCAGACAGACCTGGCTGAGCGGTCCGGCCTGTCGAAGCACACGATCCAAAAGGCCGAGCAAGACAAGAACGTGTCGTTACCGACGCTGCTTCGTCTTGCGGAGGCGCTGCACTCCGACGTGTCGGTGATCCTCGGACAGCAGGCGCCACGGCGTGGGATGGGGCGCGACGATCGCTCGATGCTTCGGGAGCTTTCACGGACGGTCCACGACACGGCGGCGGGCGTGGTGGCCGATCCCGCAGAGGGAGCGGCGCCCGGACAAGCAGATCTCGCTGAGGCAGCCGACCGGATGTGGCGGGTCTACTGGCGGGGCGCGTACGCCGAGGCCGGCTCGCTGGTTGCCCCGTTCCTGCGCTCGGTGGCCCTCTTCGCCCAGGCTGCACCCACCGGGCAAGAAGCGGTTGCCAACGGCCTGTTGTCGGACGCCTACCGCGCGGCAGGCTTGATCGCCAACTTCCTTGGTGCGAGGGATCTGGCCTATGCCTCAGTCGGCCATGCTCTCCGGTACGCGGAGCTGGCGGCCGATCCGGTGAGGGTGTCGATGTTGGGGTCCGCGCGGGCGCGAGTGCTCCTGCGGGACGCGCGAGTCGAGCAGGCGTTGCGGGAGGCCGAGGCTGCGGCGGCCCGCGCTGAACCGAGGTTCTCGGAGCAAGGCACCGGGCTGCTGGCCGCGTACGGGAAGAACATCATCTTCGCGGCCGTGGCGGCGTCCAGGCTGGGGGACGCCGACCGATCGGCGGACCTGCTCTCGCAAGCGCATGCGGTGGCGGCGCGGCTCGGGCGGGATGTCTTCGGGAACGGGATGCAATTCGGGCCGTCCTACGCCGGGGCCCAAGCCGTGGGCATCAACGTCACCCTCGGGAACACCGGCAAGGCGATCGACCTCTCCCGACGGTTCGACCCCTCAGGGCTGACTCAGGCCGCGCACAGCAGGATGCAGCTCGACATCGCGCTCGCGCAGGCCGACGCGCGCCAGTGGGAGACCTCTCTCGATACGCTCCTGGAGGTCTGCTCGGCCCACCCGGAGTGGGCCAAGCACCAGGCCATCCCTGGGGTGATCATCCAGCGGGCCGGTCGCGCCGGGAACGCCCGGATTCGGAAACTGTCTGAGATCCTGGGGACCTCGCCGACCATCCGGTGAGGCGCTGATCCGAATTCTCAGTCTGGGAGAGCCCGTTGTCCTACCGCGGCCTGATACTCGACTTCGCGGGCGTGATGACCACTCCGATCGGGCAGTCCTCGCGGGCGTGGTGCGCCAGCGAGGGACTGCCGGCCGACACCTGGCGGCGCACGCTGGAGGATGATCCCGAAGGCCGTGCGCTGTACGTCGAGCTGGAGCTGGGCCGCATGGAGCAGGCCGAGTGGAACCGACGGACGGCGGCACTCATGGGCGTCTCCAGCGACAACCTGATGGGACGCGCCCACGGCGAGGTGCGGGCTGTGGACGAGATGATGGAGCTGACGCGGCGTGCCCGCTCCGCCGGGATCGTCGTCGCTCTCCTGTCCAATTCCTACGGCTTTGCGCCGTACAACCCGTACGAGAAGACGGGAGTCTGGGACCTGTTCGACGTGCGGGTCATCAGCGGGGTCGAGGGCGTGGCGAAGCCTTCCCTGGAGATCTACCAGCGAACGCTGGAACGGATGGGGCTGGCCGGCTCCGAGTGCGTGTTCGTGGACGACCACCGACCGAACCTTGCGCCTGCCGAGGCGCTGGGCATCACGGCCGTGTTCGCCGACGGCCCCGGAACCGCCTCCAGGGTCGCCAGGCTGCTGGACCTCGACCCGGTGGAGCCGAACACGGCGGTCTGCCACTGACGTTGCCGGGCGGCTGGAGCGCATGAAGTCGTACGGACCATACGACTTCGCCCTCCAGCGATCTTCGGAAGTCGTACAGGCCGCAGGTTCACTCAGGGCGACACTGCTGTGACAGTGGTGACATGCCCTCGGACGCACCTCGATCGCCGGGCCGTGTCCCCGTTGCGATCTACATTGCCTCGCCGGGTGGAGACCCGGACGCCGTACTGGAGACCCACTGCCGGCAGTTTGCCGAGTCCCGCGAGTGGGTGGTGTCCGCCGTCTTCACCGACCAGGGGCAGGTGCCTTTGGAAGACCGGGCGGGCTGGCTGGCCCTGCGCGATGCCCTCGGCGACGGCGTCGCGCAGGGCGTAGTGACGTGGACTCGCTCGATGGTGGCCGACAGCACCGAGGGGTGGGAGCGCCTTGCAGTGGGCGTCAGTGAGCTGGGCTGGTTCCTGGTAGCCGGAGCACTCGACACCCCCGGCCACTCCCTGTACGGGCGGACCCGGACGGAACAGCTGCCCAACGGTCGCCGCCTGGGGACACGGCGTGCAACAGGCACGGGCGCCCCGCGCCCGCAGTCGGGATGCGACCCCGGCCCGTGACCGACGCATCGGCGTCCCGCCGTTCCTTCTTCCACTCCGCTATCCGGCCAAGGAGCAATCATGCAGCCCCACCCGCAGCCGCCTTTCCTCAGCGATCTGGTGACCGAGACCACCGGCGCCGTGGCGGCCATCCATGTCAGCCCCGAGGGCCTCGTTACGGGTACCTCGCCCGGAATCGCCCGTGACGAAGCGGACAAGTGGGCGGCCCTGATGGCGGCGCTGGGCTCCGTGAGCGGCAGAAGCGTCGGCATCGCCGGCGACCTCACCTCCGGCGGATACCCCTGGGGCCACAGCGTGGTCGAGGACCGGTACGGCCAGACGCTCATTCTGGTGGGCGCTCCCGATCAGTCGATGCTCGCCGTCGTCGGCGCGAAGGACGCGGACCTGGGCGAGATCGTGGGCCGGATGATCGAACTCGCGGACCAGGGCCTGCCCGCGCCGGTCGCGGTCTGATCGCCACGTAGCCAGAGGACGGCCGGCAGCCCCAAGGCGGCCACCTTCCGAACTACACCTGAGAGGACAGCACCATGTGCCGGCACAACCCGCCGTGCCCGACGGCCGAAGCCCCCGACAGGGACGCCGCGCGGCCGATCGCGCACCACCCTGAGCAGGGCTGGAGCCTGCTGTGCAACCAGGTGCTGATCTTCGACGACACCGGTGAGCTGCTGCCGGACGGAACGATCATCCCGCCGCACCGGCCGCTCGCGGCTCCGGCAGGACGTGTCGCATGACCTACTCCGAGATCGCGGCACTGGCCTACCTGCCGCGCGCCACATAGACGACCGCCCGGCGGCCCGGATGTTACCGGTCGGATCGTCGGGCGGTTAATCACCCCGGCGCGGACGGATGCCTCGTCCCTGACTCGCGAGTCCTCGTGGTCCGTGCCGGTCCACCACCCCGCTTGACCACGCCAGGCGCAAGCTCGCCGAAGAGGAGAATCCGCATGAACGACGTCCCGCCCACGGACCAGCAGCTGCGCGACACCATGGTCCAGAAGCTCATCGAGGTCGGGGCCGCCCGTGACCCTCGTGTCGTCGCCGCGTTCCGTGCCGTTCCCCGGCACCTGGCCACCCCGGAAGTGGACGTCGCCAAGACGTACGAGACCGAGACCGCCACGATCACCAAGACCGACGAGAGCGGCGTGGACATCAGCTCCGTGTCGGCGCCTCGGATTCAGGCGATGCAGATCGAGCAGGCCGACATCAAGCCCGGGATGACGGTGCTGGAGATCGGGTCCGGCGGCCCCAACGCCGCCTACCTCGCGGAGATGACCGGTGATGGCGGTCGGGTGATCACCATGGACATCGACGCAGATGTCACCGCTCGCGCGGAGCGGTTCCTCAAGACCACCGGCTACCGCAACGTCACCGTCGTCACCGGCGATGGCGAGCACGGCGCGCCCGAGCACGGACCCTTCGATCGCATCGTGGTCACCGTGCAGTCCGCGGACATCCCGCCCGCTTGGACCGCGCAGCTCAAGGAGAACGGCCGGCTCGTGGTGCCGCTGCGGATGCGCAGCATGACGCGCACGGTCGCGTTCGTCCGCGACGGCGACCGGCTCGTCAGCGACGGGTTCGAGCAGTGCGGCTTCGTCCCGATGCGCGGCGTCGGCGAGAACCGGATGCGTCTCGCCGTCCTCCACGACGAGGAGGGCGCCGAGGTCGCGCTCCGTCTCGACGGGCACCCCGAGCCCGACACGGAGGCGCTGCGTGCCGCGCTTCGGTCACCTCGGATGGAGGCGTGGTCCGGCGTCACCGTCGGCGGTGAGGAGTCGATGGAGCACCTCGACTTCTGGCTGACAACCAACCTCGACAACCTGCCCCTCATGGCGGCCAAGATCGGGGCCAGGCAGCGCGGTGTCGTGGCCGTCGCGTCCCCCGTCGGAACGCCGACGCTCGTGAACGGCGACAGCTTCGCCTACCGCCGCTCGCGGCCCACCGACGAGGAGGACCGCTACGAGCTGGGCGCCATCGGGCACGGGCCGAACGGCCAGAAGGTCGCGGAGCGCCTGGTCGAGGAGATCCAGGCGTGGAACGACGGCCACCGCAGCGACCGCGCGCACATCGAGGTCTTCCCGGCGGGCACGCCCGAAGACCAGCTTCCCGCGGGCCGGGTCATCGACCGGCCGCACACGCGGGTCATCATCTCCTGGCCGTGACCCTCCGTCGTAGCCAGGTGGTTCCACCAGCACGTCCGCACAGTCCACTGATCACTCCCGACAGAGGAGACGAACCATGGCACAGCAGACGACCAAGGCCCTGCCGCAGATCGCGACGCCGTTCGCGGCGGAGTCCGGGTCCGACTTCGATCTGAACATCGAGACCGTCTCGGCCCTGCCCGTGGCCAGCTCGCTGCTGAACGACACCGGCGACGGCTGCGGGCAGACCTGCCAGTCCGCGTGCTCGAACAGCACCTGCATCGGCTGACCCAGTCCCCACAAGGCGTGGGCGGGCCTCCTGTGGCCCGCCCACGCCGGGCACCACACCGGCGAAGGAGGAACGGCCATGTACCAAGTCGTTGACGCGAGCATGATTAGAGCATCGGCGTTTCCGCTGTCAGCTTCGCTGGCGCACTGCCCGGCCGCCGTCGCCGATCCCGTCGTGGATGCGGAGAACTGCCGCCAGTGGATCGAGCTGGTCTGGAGCGACAAGCCCCGCGCGAGCGCCGTCGAGCTCGCCGCGCCGGAGCTGGCCGCCACGATCCGCCGAACCCTTGGCGGCGACGTCCGCCCTTCCCGCATCCGCCGAGTCGCGCTCTCTCTCAACCGGTACCTCCTGCGGATGCAGTACCGAGCGACCCCGTTCGGAACCTTCGCCGGCCCCGCCCCCCTGCGCTTCGGCGAGTCCAGCACGGTGAACTGGGGAACGGAGCACACCACGTTCGCCAGGCCCGATGCGATGTGGCTTCACGCCGTGATCACCTCCCTTGAGCAGGACCTGGACGTGCTGCGGCACCTGCACGTCGTCACCGATCCGACGTGCACCGTTCGCGGTCGGCACATCGCGGTTGCCCACCAGCCCGGCGCGCAGGGGCCGACCGAGACCACCCTTCGCCGCACCCGGGCTTCGGAGCTGGCACTCTCGTCGGCGCAGTCGCCCACTCCCTTCGGCGAGGTCGTGGCGAAGCTCCACGCCGACTACTCCGGCACCCCCGTGCACGTGATCGAGGACATGGTGCGCAGTCTGGTTGCCCACCGGGTCCTGCTCACCAACCTTCACGCCCCGATGACCGTCGACGACGCCCTTGGTCATCTGGTGGCCGAGTTGGACGCGGCCCAGCGCTCCGGGGCCTCGGGCCCCGCGTTGCAGGTGAAAGCGGAGGAACTGCGCGGCGTCCACCGCATGCTCCACCAGCACGACCGTGCCCACCCTGATGAGCAACCCGGCCTCCGGGGAAGGGCGGTCGCAGCGATGAACCGCCTCACCAGCGTCGGCGAGGCCAACCTGGCCGTGAATCTGCGGCCGGACTGCGACGTTGTCCTCCCGCGGCAGGTCGCCGAGGAGGCGAGCCGGGCCCTGGACATCGTCGCCCGCATCACGCCTTACCCGAACGGGTCCCCGGCTTGGCGTGACTACCTCGCCCGGTTCCTGGAGCGCTACAGCATGGGCACGCTCGTCCCGGTGCGGGAGCTCACCGACCCTGACACCGGGCTCGGCTTTCCCGTGAGCTACCGCGGCACCGTCCTGCCCCGGCCTGTCCTGGCGACGACGCCGCGCGACGAGCACCTCCTGGCCCTGGCCCAGAACGCTGCTCTGACCTCCCGCCGAGAGATCGTCCTCACCGAGGAGGACATCGAGGCGCTTACCGTCGGCACGCCGACTCAGGTCCCCGCACACGCGGAGTTCGTCTTCACCGTGCTCTCGGAGTCCCAGCAGGCACTGGACGCAGGCCGCTTCACGCTCTCCACCATCGGGCTCTCCCTCGCAGCCGGCATCACGACCGGGCGGTTCCTGCCCATGCTCGAACGAGCAGACCTGGACCGGGTGGCAGCCGTGCACGCCGCACTGCCCACCTTGACCGAAGGTGCCGTCCGCGGACAGGTCTCCGGCCCACCGCTGAAGGTGCCGGTCAACAACGTGAGCCGCTCGCCCGTCGTCGCACCCCACCTGTTGGCCGTGGGCGAGCACAACCCCGCTGCGACCCTGGACCTCGATGACCTCGGCGTCGTCGCGGACTCGAATCGCCTCTACCTCCTGTCGATCTCCACCGGGCGCATCATCGAGCCGACGGTGATGAACGCCGTCGAGCTGTCGAGCGGCACCCACCCGGTGATCCGGTTCGTCTGCGAGCTGGCCCGCTCGCACACTGCCGTCCTGATCCCGTTCTTCTGGGGCGCCGCCAGCCGACTGCCCTTCCTGCCTGAGATCCGTGTGGGCCGCACCATCCTCGCCGAGGCCCAGTGGCACCTGCGTCCACGCGACCTCGGCGACGGGGACGACTGGCTGGAACGCTTCATCAACTGGCGTTGCACCTACGGTGTACCGCGCACGGTGTTCGTCGGCGCCACCGACCAGCGACTCCGCCTCGACCTTGACGAGCCGGTCCACCAAGAACTCCTTCGCGCCGAACTCCGGCGGCAGAACCCGGTCGTCCTGCGCGAAGCTCCAGAAGAGCGGGCCTACGGCTGGATCGGACGCGCCCACGAGGTCGCCATAACGCTCGCCTCCGACCAGAAGCCCACCCCCGCACCTGTGGTCCGCTCCTCCACCCGCGAAGCGTCGGCCCGAACGCCTGGAGCCTCGCCCTGGGCTTACGTGAAGCTCTACGGCAGCACGAAGCGTCTGCCCGAGGTGCTGACGACACACCTGTCTCGTCTCCTGGATGAGGGGTGGGATGCGCCTCCCGCAGCCTGGTTCATCCGCTATGCCGACCCTGACGCGCACCTGCGCCTGCGGCTGCGACTCCCGGAACCTGGAGCCTTCGGCCGCACGGCGGAAACCGTCGCCAGCTGGGCGGCAGACCTCCGCCGAGAGGGCCTGATCCAGCGGGTTCAGTGGGACACCGACCATCCCGAGACCGGCCGCTACGGCACCGGCCCGGCGCTGGAGGCGGCGGAGGACTACTTCGTCGCCGACTCGGCAGCAGCCATCAGGCAGCTGGCCTTGGCGGTCCCGGCCGGAGTCCAGTCCGCCGTCACCGCCGCGTCCTTCGTGAACATCGCCACCGCCTTCCTCGACTCCCGCGAGGCCGGCTGCACCTGGCTGCTCCAGCACCTTCTGCGCAGCGACGGCGCGGCCGTACCGCACGACCTGCAAGCCCTCGCCCTGAGCCTTTCGGACACGACCAGCCACAACGGCCTCGCCGCCTTGGACGGCGGGGACGCGGTGATCGCTGCCTGGGAAGCGCGCGGCGAGGCCCTGCACCGCTACCGCCGCACGCTGGCAGGCAGCAGCCCGGAGAGCGTGCTGCCCTCTCTCCTGCACATGCACCACAACCGCGTCGCCGGAATCGACAACGCCGCCGAGGCGACCTGCCGCCGGATGGCCAGGGCAGCAGCCCTCGCCACCATCCACCGCCCGGAAGGAGCTGTGGCGTGACGACCACGCTGCCGGCCACCGACACGTACCCCCGCCAGTCCCTCGCCCACGGTTCGCTCGGAATCGCCTTGGTCCAGATCGAGCGGGCCCGGCGGGGCACTGGGGAATGGCGCGAGGTCCACCGCACCCTCGCCGGGATCGGCCCCCTGGCCGACGGCCCGGAGGCGAACCTGTTCCTCGGAGCCCCGGCGATGGCCTTCGTCTTGCACCTCGCGGCCGACGGCACCGACCGGTACGCGGGCGCCCTGCACACCCTCGACGGCATCGTGGCTGAGCACACCCGGCAGCGGCTGTCCGGCGCGCACGCCCGGATCGACGCCGGCCGTCGCCCGTCATTCGCGGAGTACGACCTCTTCCGCGGCCTGACCGGCATCGGGGCCCTGTTGCTGCGGCGACAACCCCACGGCCCTGAGATGAGAGGCGTCCTGGAGTACCTGGTCCGCCTGAGCGAGCCGCTCACCGACGCGACGAACGGGCCGCTCCCCGGCTGGTGGGTCGGCCACGCTCCTGCCAGCGACAAGACCGCTACACCGGGCGGCCATGCCAACGCCGGGCTCGCACACGGCATCACGGGACCGCTCGCACTTCTCTCCTTGGCGATGCGGGCGGGTGTCACCGTAGACGGACACGAAGCAGCCATCCGGCGCATCTGCCGGTGGCTCGACGAAGTCCGCCAGACCGATGCCCACGGACTTCGCTGGCCCCGGTGGATCAGCCACCGCGGCGCCGCTTCTGGGCACGCAGCGGCCCCCAGCTGGTGCTACGGCACCCCCGGAATCGCTCGTGCGCAACAGCTCGCGGCCATCGTGCTTGAGGACGGGGACCGGAAGCGCATGGCCGAGCGCGCTCTGCTGTACTGCCTCGCCGACCCTCACCAGATCGGTCTGCTCGCCGACCGCGGACTCTGCCATGGCTTCGGGGGCGTCCTTCGGGTCGTCCAGCGCGTGGCGGAAGACGCCGATACCCCGGCCGACTACCGCCACCGGTTCAGCTTCCTCATCGGGCAGTTCACGCTGGCTCCGGCCCCCGAGGAGAACGGCCTCCTGGTCGGCAAGGCGGGGGCCGCCCTCGGCTTCCTGGACGCCGAGGTCGGCGCCAACCCCGAGGGGCAGTGGGACGCCTGCCTCTTGCTGACGTGAGGAGTCCGGACGTGCACCGCACAGACCGTCTGGAGGACGCGGTCCTGGCCGTTCTCGGCGGGGCGTCCGTCGAAGACGCCGCCCGAACCGCCGACACGGAACCCGAGCTCCTGTCCGCGGCCGTCGAGCGGTACCAGGACGCCGGTCGCGCGGCGCTCGACGCCGAGCCGTCCGGTTGGCACCAAGCGAACATTCGCTTCACCGACTACCCGACCGGTCACCGGATCTTCCGCGCCTACCTCCTGCCGGCCCTTCGCGCCGAGCCCGTTGGTAGCTGGTGGTTCGTCCGTAAGCACCCGCACTGGCGGCTGCGCTACTGCCCTGCCCCGGGCTTCGCCGCCGAGGATGCCGTCCGCCACGTCGCCGAGGCGCTCGACAGCTCCGTCTCTTGGAACGTGACCGCGGAGTGGAGCGCCGCTCCGTACGAACCGGAGGCCACCGCCTTCGGCGGCTCGGACGGGATGGTCCTGGCGCACGAGCTGTTCCACGTCGACAGCGTCGGCGTGATCGACTACCAGACTACGGCGGGCGACCAACAAGCAGGTCTGGACTCGAAGGCTGTTTCGCTCCTGGCCATGTCGATGATGATGCGCTCTGCGGGCCTGGAATTCGGCGAACAGGGCGACGTCTGGGGCCAAGTCGAAGCACGGCGTCCGCTCGCCGACGACATCACCTCTGAGCAGGTCAGCGGAATGGTTGAGCCCATGCGTCGGCTCCTCCTCGTGGACGCTCAACCCCTTCTCGCGTCCGAAACGCTCGCTCACATCCAGCCGTGGATCAGCAGCCTGGAGGCCAGCGGGCGAGCGCTGGAACAAGCAGCGGTAGCCGGGCAACTCGGCCTTGGGATGCGCGGAATCCTCGCGCGTCACGTCCTCTTCCACTGGAACCGGATGGGCTTCACGCTCCGCCAGCAATCCATCTGGTCCCGCGCAGCCCGGGAAGCGGTTCTCGGGCGCTGATCCAAGGGTCCTTACCCCACCTGTCTCCCACAGCGCGCTCGCCTAAGTCATCTGATCAGAACGACGGAACGGGATTCCCTGTGAACACTTATCCGCAGCCGAGGCGATGGGTGAGCCTCGGACTGATCTTCGGAGGCCACTCCCCCAGCTACATCGACGCTCAGCCGAAGGAGGCGACGCTGCCCCGTGCGCCTGCCCCGATCAAGGATGAGGAGCACGAGTACGAGGAGATGATGCGTGACGCCGGCTACGAGCCGGAGGGGCCTTACCCCGGCGCCCGCTCGATGCCGTGGCCGAGTACCTGCATCGAATGCGGGGCCTCTCGGAAGCCCACGATTCAGGATGTCGAGCGAGGCGTGCAGTGCAAGCACGTCCGGCGCGGGGCCAGCACGTGAGACGGCCGCCCACCCGCCAGGAGCACAAGGTGTTCCAGTGCAAGCTCTGTCCGAACAAGGGGACCAACCGACAGATCCGCGGTGTCGGCACGCGGATGGCCGCGTACCGGGTGTGCGGCTCGTGCGACTGGTGGCTGACGTGTCTGGGGTACGCGATGCTCGGGGACCAGGACCCTGACGGCCGTCGCGTGCTGCGTGTCGCTGGCCGCCACTACCTGACGTGGACCGAGGAACAGGGCTTCCCACCCGAGATCGGCTACGCAGGGGAGTCAGGGCTCCAGTACAGGTTCCTGCACGATCCGACGGGGACGGTGCACGTGGCACCTTGGCTCTGGCTGATGGGCACAATCCCGGAAGGGTTCCGTGAACAGATGCCCGACAACGCGGCCTTCGTCTCGACCGAGTGAGTTCGCGCCCACCGGTCTACACGGGCAGTGCGTCCTGCGCGG
Organism: Kitasatospora sp. NRRL B-11411; assembly: GCF_000721345.1. Classification (NCBI taxonomy): domain Bacteria; kingdom Bacillati; phylum Actinomycetota; class Actinomycetes; order Kitasatosporales; family Streptomycetaceae; genus Kitasatospora; species Kitasatospora sp. NRRL B-11411. Next base: position 88,203 of record NZ_JOGH01000034.1, read on the forward strand.
TGTCCGGCGGGATGCTGTTGTTCGGGTAGTCCGTCGTGGTCCGGTTGCTGTACGGGGATTCGGGCTGCGGCAGCGTCGGTGCTGCTGCTTCCGCCAGTTCGGCAGGCTGTCGGCTGCGGTCGGCCCGGAGGGCCAGTTCAGCGCGGAGGCCGGCTGCTCGACCGTCGGCGGTCTGCGCGGTACGGCGTGCCCTGGTCGCCTCGGTGCGGAGGGACTTAGCCGCTGCGGTGTCCTTGTCCTGGGCACCGCGCAGCAGGGCGGCCTTCTTCTCCTGCGGCAGTTCGGCCTCGGCCAGCACGGCTTCGTGCTCTTCGGCGGGCCCGGCCTGATGTACGACTTCGCGAAGCTGTTCCTTCGCGCGCTCCAGCTCCCCTTCGGCGGTCTGGTGGGTCTGCACGAGCTGCTGGAGTTCAGCCTCGGCGGCGGTCCGCTGGTCTCCGCGCAGGGCCAGGCGACCGAACCGTCCGGTTGCGGCCAGCTTCGTCTCGACCCCGCTGATGCGGGTCCGCGTGTCGTCCAGCCGGGCCGAGTGCCCAGCGATGGTCTCTTCCAGAGCGCGCACGTTGCGGATCGCTCCGGCGCGCTCGGCGAGTGCCTGGTGCCGGTGGCGGAGCGCGAGCACGTTGGGGCCGGTTCCGGCGGTCGCGTTCTGCTCAGCGCGCTCCGCGGTGGCCTCCGCCTTCTCCGCGGCCGTGGCTGTGGCGCGTGCGGCGGTGGCGGCCTTGCGCGCTGCGTCGCGCAGGGCCTCGTTGCTGAGGTGGGCGTACGGGCGGGCGGCGGGCGCGGGCCGGTGTTCCGTGGCTGCTGCGGGCGGCATGGTGCGGTCGGCCGCGCTGGTGGTGCGGCGCGGCCCTGGCTTCGGTCCGGTCTCGATGTCGTCCTGTTCGGCGGACTCGCCGGTGCCGGGGGCACGCGGGGTAGGCAGGTCGGGGACGATGTGCCGGACGTGGGCGGGGACGGCAGCCGTCGGCAGTTCGGTGAGGATCATGCGTTCCTCGGTGCCGGTCTCGATCTCGCGGATGAGGCCCGCGACAGCTCGGTCTAGCTGTTCCTGGTCGGTGAGCGCTTCGCCTGCGCGGGCGCGGTCGGTGTCGGTCTCGTAGACGGACAGCGGAAGGAAGAGGTGGGTCTCCTTCTTGTCGCGGCTCATCATTGTGTAGAGGGCGTTGGCCTGCGCGCCGGGGCCGTAGACCAGGGCTTCCTCGACGCTCAGCCCTTGGCTCTTATGGCCGGTGATGGCGTATCCGAGGCTGAGTCCGCCGCGTGCGATGTAGTCGGCGTCGACCCATTCGGCAACGTCTCGGTGGCCGCCGTCCTCGGTCTTCGTGCGCCACTCGACCAGGACCCGGCGGTCCTCGTCCACCGCGACCACGAGTCCGCGGAACCCGTTCAGAACGTCTTCGTGCTCGCCCCGGGACCGCTTGCTCCGGTAGTCGTTGGCGCGGAGGAGGACCTGGTCACCGACGGCCAGCGCCAGTTCGCCGCCGCCGGCCAGGGCGAAGAGGTGGTCGGGGCCGGTGAGGGCACCACTGGCCTTCCGGATCGCGCGAGCGCCCAGGTTGAGTTCCTCCACGACCTCGTTGGTGGACGCGAGCATGAGGAGCTGCTGCACGGCGGTGTGGTCGTCGGTGTGCGCGGCGCGCTTGTCGGCCCAGACGGTAAGCATCGCGGCGAGGGTCTCGTCCTTGTCCGCGAGGGCATGGACGCGGCCGGTCCTGGCGAAGGTGCGGAGCGCGTCCGTGCGGTTGTCGTCGCGCCACAGTGCGAGCGCCCGGCGTTCGATCGTGTCCCGCTGCCGGAAGTTCTCCGTGAGGCTGAGTCCGCCCACGATCTTGTGGATGGCGGCGAAGGACCCGCCGATGCCCGGCGCGTGCAACTGCTTGGGGTCACCAACGGCGACGATCTTCGTGCCGGTCGTTGCAGCGTGGGCCAGCAGTTCGGCGATGTCGCGGTCATCGCACATCGCGGCCTCGTCCACGACCAGGACGTCAACGCCGCTCAAGCCGGGGCCTCCGGTGCGGATGCCGGTGAGCCAGGAGGCGAGAGTGCGGCTGGTGATCCCCGCTTCGGCCTTGAGGTTCGCGGCGGCGACGGCGGCGGTGCTGGCACCGGCGATGACGAGTCCGTTGGCCTCCCATGCCTGCCGCGCGGTGTTCATGATCGTGGTCTTGCCCGCTCCGGCGACGCCTTCGATGGCGTCGATGCCGTGGCCGGCGGTCAGCAGCCGTTCGAGGACGGCGCGCTGTTCGGCGGAGAACTGGAAGCCGCCGCCGTGCTGGGCTTCGACCGCGGACAGGGTCATGGCGACCGTGTCGTGGCTAACGACGGCGGCCTGCTCGTTGAGGCGGTTGGCGGTCTCGGTGGCGATGAGTGCTTCGGCTGCGACCACGTCGGCCGTGGTGTAGCGGTCGGCGTGGGCGAAGTGCTGGGCCCCCTTCGGGTTCAGCTTGACCGCGTACCCGGCGTGCTGCAGGACGGCGGTGGTGAGCTGTTCGGCTTCGGCGGCGTCTGCGACGCCGTACGGGAGGGCGTCCAGGACGGCCGCGATGGCGGCGGCGTGGGTGAAGTCCTTGGAGTGGCTGGTCAGGCCGGTCTTCGGGTCGAAGACCTGGGCGCACAGCTGGTCCAGGTCGGGGTTCTGGTTCGCCCGGTCCTGCTGCATGGCGCTGGCCGCGATGGCGTCGGGGTCGTCACCGGCGGCGCGTCCTTCGGCCTGCCAGTAGGCGCGCAGGACGTCGTCCTCGACTCCGGCGGCTTCGCCGTTCTTCGCGGCCTTGGACGCGGCGGAGGCGGCGGTGCGTTCGCGGGTGGTGGCGCTGTCGTAGTCGATTCCGAGCTTGGTCAGGAGCTCCCGCACCTGGCTGTCGCGCTTGCTGAACAGGCGGATGGTGGCTTCGGGGATCGCGGCGATCTCCCACGCACCGGTCCGTTCCTCCTGGCGGAAGGTGATGCCGAACGTGTCGGTGAGCTCGCGGCGGATGCGGGCGTTCATGAGGGCCTGTGTGGCGCGGGCGTGGCGGTGCAGGTCGCGGCCCCCGCCGGCCACGGTGGACCACTGGCCGTCGGTCCCCTTGACCATGTTGGCCAGGGTGAAGTGCAGGTGGAAGTGGGGGTCCCCGTACGGGGCGCCGCCGACGGGCCGGGCGGCGCGGTGCACCATCATCCAGCCGGAGAAGCCGCTGGTAGGCACGGTCTCGGCCTCGGCGCCGTCACCGTGCCGCCCGCGCATGGCGTAGGCGGTCCACCGTTCAAGGGCACTGATCGACTCGCGGCCGGCGGCGGTGTAGATGCCCTCGACCTGGGCGGCGATGTCCTCGGGTGCATAGGCGAGGAACGCGCTCTTGGACTTGGCGAGGTCGAGGGTCACGTCCGCGCCGAACCGGCCGACCTGCACCCGCCCTTCGAGGAGAGCGGCCCTGATCTCTTCGGCGTCCCACACCTCTTCCGGAGCGAGTCCGGCGGCCTTGGCCATGGCGACGGCCTCGCGGACATCCATCGGGAGGTCTGCGAGGCGGCGGCGGCCTTCGCCCGCGGTCTGGCCGTACCGGCGCTTCATGGACGCGGTCGTGAACAGGTCGGTCGGGTCCTGGCCGGTTTCGGTGGCGCGGGCTTCGACGGCGCGCAGGAGTGCGCGGGCGTCGAGGTGACCACCGGCTTCGGCGGCCATGGCCTTCTGCAAGGCGTCTTCGTCGTACAGGGTGACGGCGTCGACGCCGACGGCACCGGCGAGCTTGAGCAGGGTGGAGACCGGGACGCGGTGCGATTCACCGAACCGGGCGAGCTGGTTCTCCATCCTGCGGAAGGCGTCGCGCTTGGCCTTGGAGTCCAGCAGGCTTTCCGGGGTGACGCTCCGCTCGGCGGCGGTGCGGCGGATGGCGCGGACCAGCGGGGCGGCGGAGAGCTTCGCGGCCGGAGCGATGGCGAGTTTGGGTTCTACCAGGGTCTTGCCGCTGTTGGGGTCCTCGCCGTGCATGAGCCGGCGGGCGGCCTGGAACTGCGCGGGGTCGAGGATACTGCCGGGGGTGATGCCGAATTCGTTGAGGCCGCTGCCGATCCAGACGAGGGGGCGTTCGCTGGCGTCGAGGTGGTAGTCCACCTGTCCGTCGGCGGCCGGGCGCGGGAGGGCTTGTTCGCCGTAGAGGTCGCGGGCGTTGAGGCCGGCTGCGGCGGCGACTTCGACGGCGTCGAACCCGGTGAGGCGTGCGGGCTTGCCGTTGCGCAGCTGGGTGCGGTTGCGGAAGAAGACCTTTTTGGCCTCGGTGGTGCCGAGCAGGGCGGCGACGGTGATCCCGGCTTCCTCGGCCTTTGCCTCGATGGCGGCAATGAGGGGTGTGGCGTCGACGGTGGTGGACTTCCCGCAGCCGTGGCCGCCGGTGAGGCGGTATTCGATCTGCTCGTCGGAGGGGCCGATCATGGTCACCCACGCCATCGGCCCGCTCACCCCCCGCTCTCTTCTGGTCAGATCCGGTCGTCTTGGCTGATTGTATCGTCGCGGAGCGACGATACCTTGGTCCTCAAAATTCAAGATCATGATCAGCTCGGGGGCAGTCGGGCACTCGTGGGGGCCTGGTCGGTGCTGCGGATCGGGCTCGATCCGGTCCGGTGCTCTGTCGGACTGTTACCTCGGGAGCAGGGTCCGCGGGGGCTGGGGCGGCCTGCTCGGAGAGGTGAGGAAGCGGGAGGCGGCTGTGGGTCCTGACGGCGGTCCGAGGCTTCGCGGGCTTCGTGCTCGGGGGCACCGCTCCTCGTGGCGGGGCCTGCGGCTCCGTGGGCGGGTCCGAGGTCACGGGGCGGGGCCCACCCGGGATACGGGAAGGTCCCCCGCTCCAACAACTGGAGCGGGGGACCTTCGGGGTGCCACCGGGTGGCGTCTGGGTGCTGGTGACCTACGTCAGCGGCCACTCGCCGGGCGGTACGGGTGCCTGGCGCTGGGCTTCACGCACGGCCTCGTCGGTGCCGCACGTGGTGCAGATCGGGATGTCCCGGCTGGTGGTCAGCCGGGAGCGGGCGGGCCGTTCACCGAGCGGGCCTTCGCAGCGCGGGCACTGGGCGTCGGGCACAGCTCAGTCCTCCTCGGGGTGCTCGCGGGCGGACTTGAGGATGTTGTTCCAGGTCGGCCGGGAGTAGGTCTTCTCCGTCTGCTGCTGGAGGTCCGGGATCAGCTCGGCGTTCGTGGCCGTGGGGTTGGCGGCGATGGCCTGCCGGGCGAGTGTGAGCCGTTCGTCTCCCTGGTAGGGGTAGGCGACCCTGGCGCGGGGGCCGGTGGGACGTCCGCCGGCGTGGCCGCGGCCCTTGCGGTCGGCGAGGTACTGCCACAGCCGCCAGCGCTTCCACTTCGGGCGCCGGCGGGTCGGCAGCTCGTCCCAGTCGTCGGGGTCGGGCCAGCCTTCCGGCGGGTTCTTGACGTAGTGGGAGACGGTGGCGGAGTCGGCGAAGCCACAGATCTTCGCGGCTTCCGCTGGTGACACCATCTCTTCCGGATCGCCGTCGAGCTTGGGCGCGTTGGTCGTGTTCGCGGCGGCGCGGCGGCGCTGGAGCTCGTGGTGCCACTTCGCCCACTCGTCGCCGTCCCAGTGCATGACGCCGTCGATGATCTCTGCGGCCGGGTGCCCGTTGTTCTCCCGGTCGGTCCAGAGGTTCTGGAGGGTGGATTCGCTGATGCCGTGGACCTTGCGCAGGTCCGCGCGTGAGTGGAGCGTGCGGCCGGTGTCGCTGGGCACGTTCGCCTCCCGTTCGGGGTCGTGGTCGTTGGGTGGGGTCACTGGAGTGCGTCCGGGTCGGGGACGGGCGTCCAGGTGCGGCTGCCGGTGGGTTCGAGCCTGGTGAGGGTGGCGATCTCCTCCAGGGGGACGGCGGCGGCCCAGTCGTCGTGCGCGGGGTGGCCGACGGGAAGGTTGAGCACGAGGTGCCGGCCGGTGCGGGGGAAGTCCTCGACCAGGACGTAGCTGTCGCTGTCCTTGGCGCCGATGCTGTTACCGCTCTTGAGCTGCACGGTGTCGCCGGGCTGGGGACAGTCGGCGTGCCGATCGCATAGCATGGTGTGGTTCTTTCTGGTGAGAGAACACCCGGACGGCCAGCACCTTGTTGCCCTTGTGTGCTGGCCGTCCTTTGTTGTCCTGGTGGTGCGGATGCCGGTTCGGCACCCGCCGGGGCGAAGGTTGCCCGCCTCGCCGACGGCTGTGTAATTGAACCATCTTTGTGCCGGGGTGGCGGGGCTCTGGCCCAGCGTGCGGCGTTCATCAGAACAGGGCTTCCTGATCGGCGGGGCTGGTGCGCGCGGTGGCCGGCGGCCGGGGTACACGGAGTTCGTAGCGGGGCCGCCCGTAGTGCGGGGGTGCGTGGGCTTCGCGGCGGTGACGGCTCCACGCGACCAGCGGGGCACCCTGGTCCAGCCACCCGGGCGGGTAGCCGGAGGTCAGCTGTGCCCACCGGCGCCGGTCGCGCGGGAGTGCCGACCGGTCTTCGACGGTGGTGAGGGGCGGCAGGGTGCGCCAGCCCGGAAAGGCGTGGTCGTGGGCGTCTTCCACAGCCCGGTTGTCGCCGTCGCCGTACCCGTCGCCGTGGTGGACGGGGCCCTCCCAGTCGCAGGCCAAGCACCCACCCCGGAACTGTTCTCCTTCCCGGCGGCCGGTCGTCCGGCTGCGGGCGAGCAGGGTGGGGACGTGGTGCTCGGGCGGGTCGAGTTCGTGGCCGAGGTCGCTGTACGCGCCGCCCGGGTGGCCGGGCCGGATGTGCCACGTCCGCGGGGCGCTCTCGACGGGTTGGGGCGTCCGCCCGTTGCGCACCCGCCAGTAGAACGTCTGCCGGGCCCGGGCGCCGGTCGGTTCGGCTGCGGTCGTGCTCACGGCCGCTCGCCCGTCTCGGTGGCGAGCACTTCGCGCAGGGGGTCGGCGAGGACAGCTTGCTCGGCCGGGGAGTCCTGGAAGCGCGGGCCGTAGGCGCGCCGGATCGCGCGGCGGGCGTCCTGGTGACGGTCGCGGCCGGGGTCGTACGGCGAGCGGTCGAGTACCTCATAGCCGTGCCGGGTGAGCACCTCGGCGATGAGCGCGCGGACCTGCACGGGGTCGAGGGCGTGAAGGTCGGTCTCGGCGGGGGCCGCGAGGAGTACGCGGATCAGTTCGGTCGCGCTGAGTCTGGGCTGGAGGGGTATCCCGATCCGGTGGACGCCGTCCTTGCTCGGGGTGGCGGCTCCTCGTCGGCCGGGGGCCCCGGTGGTGCTGCGGTGGGTGGTCGTCTGGTCCATCGTGTCGGCTCTCGGGGTGTCGGGTAGCGGTGCGGGGGTGATCAGAACAGGGCGTGGTCCGCGCGGGCGGCGGCTTCGCGGAACGCGCGAGCGGCGTCAGCGGCCGTGCGGCCCGGTTCGGCGCTCCACCGGTCGATGACGTCGCGGTGGACGGTGTGCGCGGCGGCGGGATCGGGGGCGTCGACGGGGCTCCCGGCGAGGGTCTCGGCAAGGAGGGCGAACGCCTCGTCGCGGGCCTGGTTGATGCGGGGCCAGTCGTAGGTGCGGCCGGCGGCTCCCCGCGCCCGGCCGGCTGCCACTTCGAGGGCGCCGCGCGGCCAGCACGGCAGGAGTGCGGTGCGGCCGGGGCCGCCGAAGAGGTGCGGGCCCTGGTGGATACCGACGTGCTCGATGTGGTGGGCGGCCCACTCCAGGATGGCGGCCGGGGTGTCGGCGATGACGATGCTCTCGGGGCTGTAGCGGATCTGCATGGTGGTTCCGTCTCGGGATGGCCGGGGGGCGGCGGGCCGCCGCCCCCCGGTGGTCGGCTCTACTGCTGGTAGGCGGGGATCAGCTCGCGGACACGGTCCGGTCCCACGCATCCGCCCTCGTGGCGGTGGAGGCTCGGCAAGCCGCCGTTCCTCCCGCGCAGGTGGCTCCAGAACTTGGGGCCGACCCACCCGCACAGCTCGCAGAGCAAGAACCAGTGGTTGTCAGAGCCGGGAAATCCGGTGAGGACCGCGCGCCACCGGAGGTTCGCCAGACCGGCGAACGCGGCCTCGGCGCTCTTGGTGTTGCGGTCGTTGACGGGCATCCGCGGGTGCAGCAGCGGTACGGGGCCGGTCACCGGCTGGAGCACCTCGGCACGAATCTGGTTCAGCGGGATGGCGGTGATCTCTCCGGCTGCGTACTTCTCGGCGAGGCGGGCGGCGGCCATCTCGACGCCGGGAACGCCCTTGTCCGGGCGGCCGAGGTTGGTCTCCCCCGCGCTGGTCTCGACCCACCAGTCCCGGTTCCACCGGTGGGCTCGGCCGATGACCAGGTCCTGGCCGATGATCACGGGGTAGCGGCCCGCGATGTCCGGGGTTCCGACGCGGTAGGGCATGGCGGCCTGGAGGGCGGCGGGCGCCGCGGCTTCGGGGGTGTCCGGCCGGTGGTCGGGCTGGCCGGAGTTGGCGGGGTTCTGGTCGTCCGGCTCGGCAGCGGGGCCGGAGACGACAGCGGGGCGTTCGAGGAGCTGGGTGGTCATGATGGTGCCCTTTTCTGGTGAGAGAGGGGCCCACCCCCGGGGCGCTCGGCCGCCGGGAGCGGGCACGGCGGTCTTACGCGGCCTGGGCCGGTGCGGCGGGCTGCATGTCGGCGGCGCTCTTGCGGCCGGACACGTCGTCGTACGGGGCGGTGGAGGTCCAGCCGTCGTATCCGTCGTCGGTGGCGCGGACGATGGTCTTGCCGGTGCCGTTGAAGATGTGCGGGATGGTGAGCGACTTCGGGTTGACGCGCAGGACCTCGTACCAGGTGCCTCGGTAGAGCGCGAAGTCACCTCGTTTGAAGTCGGCCTTCGACCAGACCTTGAAACCCTTGGCCTCGGCGTCCTTGATGACCTGCTCCCAGTGGGCGATCTCCTCGGTCAACTCCTCGTGCCGGATGGTCAGCTCCGGGTCGTCGGGGTTTCGGGAGTAGCCCTTGGCGGACTCGCCGCGCTGCCACTTCTCGACGGCGCGCAGGTCCGCGCGCAGCTTCTCCAGGCGCCGGAGGGTGCGGCCGGGGTTGGTGCGGAACTGCTCGTAGTTGGCGGCGGCCTTCTGCCGGTCGGCCCAGTGCTGGGCGCGGTCGCCTTCGCTGATGCTCTTGCGCATCGAGGTGTCCATGCGCTCGCGGTCGCGGAGGGCGCGGGCCTCGGAGTGGTGTCCGCGGAGGATCGGCTGGCCGAACTCGAACCGCTCGGATATCGCGTGGGCGGACTGCCACGCGGCCCGGGAGTTGTGGGCGGCGTTGTCGGCGTACCCGCCGAAGCGGTCGGCGCGGGCCTCGGCGCGCTCTTCACGGTCCTGTTCGGCCTCGGAGAAGCTGCGGCGGTCGGCGTTGTCGACGGTGAGGGTGGCGTCGAGGCCGGCGCCCCGCAGCCGCTGCGCGAGGAGTTCGAGGGAGGGGGTGTAGGCAGCGTGGTCGCGGCTGTGCGGGAGGTACCAGCAGCCGAGGTTCCGGCTCCAGCGGAAGGGCTGGCGCAGGGTGCGGCCGTATTCACGGAGCTTGAGGATCTCGGCCGATCCGTCGCCCCGGCTGGTGCCGTCGACCAGCGTTCCTTCCCGGCGGGTGTGGGTGATCTGGATGGTCATCGAACTGGTCTTTTCTGGTGAGAGTCTTTTGGCCGCCCGGAGGGCGGACGGGGTGCTGGAAGCGGTGAGCACCACCGGGGCGGGCCGTGAGGGACGAGCGGTCCGCCGCCGTCGCGCCCTGCGCGACGGCAGGGGCTGCCGCGTCCCCGCGGGGCGCGTCCTTCGCGGTCCGGTGCCCGCCGTCGGTCGGCGGAGCCGCTAGGCGGAGTCGGCCGACGGCGGTGAACGCACCGGACCGTGCTGCTGCCACCCCGAAGGGGTGTCCGCTCGGGTGTGGTGGCCCGCCGGTCCGGAGGTGTTGCCCTCCCCCGGACCGGCGGGGCGTTGGGTCAGCTGCGGTGGGTAGCCGGGGCGGCTTCGATCCGCTCGCGGACGGCGCGGTTCACGGCGGCGATGAGGTCGCGCCCGTCGTCGTAGGCGAACCGGCCGAACGGCAGGCTCGCGGCGAGGTCACAGAACGTGGCCTGGTCCATGGTGGTCAGCGTGTCATCAAGCGGCGTGAGCTCGTGGGGGAACATCGCCTGGACGCTGTCGCCGGGCTTCGGGGCCCCGATGGTGTGGAACCAGACGACGACCATTTCGGCCGTGTCGGCGAACTCGGGGCCGCCGAAGGGGCCGACGACGATCGCCGGGCGGGTGTCGAGCTGGTGGCCCCGGAACCACGGTCCCGCGCACACGAGGGTGGCGGTCGGGAAGTCCTGGACGGTGGCGGCCTGGTCGGTGGTGAGCATGGTGTGTCCTGTTCTGGTGAGAGGTTCCGCCGGGGCCGGTCGGCCCCGGCGGGGGGTGCCGGTCGGGGTGTTGCCCTCCCCTTCCGACGCCATTAATTAAACCATGTTTCTGGGTTCGGGTCAACCGGCCAGGGCGAGTTCGCGGCGACGCCCGGCGGCTTCGGTGACGGCGCGCGCGATGAGGCGGCCCGCTTCGATGGCCCGGACGGCGGACTCGTGCACGGGGGGCTTCTTGTCCTGGGTGACGATGCCTGCGAGCGGGGGCATGACAGCCGGGCCGGGGGCGATTCCGAGGATCAGGGCGGCGACATGGGCGGCCGAGGCGACCTCGGCCGCGTGCTGGCCGGGGAGTGCGGCGTCCGCCTCGGGCAGGCGTCGCCAGGCGTGGCCGTACAGCAGGATGCGGACGGCGTTGTCGGGGGCCTCACGGGTGAAGTCGAACCCTCCGACCTGCTCCGGGTCCTCGTGGTACCAGTCGCGGTACTGAGCGAGCAGGACGTCCCGGACGATCTCGGCGGCGATCGGGGCGGCGGCAGGCTGCTCGTAGGCGTCGCCGTCGGTCTGGCTGATATCGAACACCGGACCAGCCTTGTAGCCGGAGACCCTGCGCCCCTCCCCCTCGGCAGCGTCGGCGGCGGCCTCCCGGGGTGCGGCCTCGGCGGCGGCCTGGGCGTCGTCGGTCCGCCGCCGAATCGGGGTCCAGATGCGCAGGGAGGTGGAGCCCTTGGCCGGGAAGCGTCCAACCTTGCGCCAGTCGCCGGAGCTGAGGACGCGGGTCGCGTGGGGGCACTGGGCGGCGATGGCGATGCAGTTGACGGGGCTGCGGTCGTCCAGGGTCGCGGCCGTGCGCATGACGGTGATCCAGAACTGCTCGTCGGTGACCATCGCGCCGTACGCGCGGTCCATCACGGATTCGAGTTCGCCACGCATCCGGGCACTGTAGGCGCGACGCTCGTCCTCGGTCATCTTCGGCTTGCTGGGCATGTCCTAGTCTCCCTGGTGAGATTTCGCAGTCCCCGGCCGGCTGGCCGGTGAGTGTCGGTCGGGGGCGTTGCCCTCCCCCTTCCGACATCATTAATTAAACCATGTTCTGAGGTATTCGGCAAGCCCTCAGATCCAGTGCAGCCCTTCCGCATGGCAGGAATTCCGATAGGCCGCTATGACCTCGTCCTCTATCTCCGTCCAGTGTTCGAGGATGTCCGGAGCGGTTTTCTGGGGGTGGGCCTCACGCTTGGCCCTGCGCCATTCAATGGCGATTTTGAGCGTGCGGAGCTGGGAGCGCGTGAGGTACCACGGGCCGGAGTCGGGGAGTTCTCCGCCGTAGGCCATCGCCAGAGCATTGTTGATGTGCTCGGTGCCGGACCACACGTTATGTCCGGGCCGGACGGCGAGAGCCCTTCTGAGGGTGCACCGAAGGTGCGGGGCCTGGACGGTCCATTGCGGGCGGATGGCGAACAGGTCGGCGCTCATTGCGGCCTTTCTGGGGCGGGGTGGGCGGCGCGCTCCGGGAGCGCGCCGCCGGAATTCTCGGGGAGATCAGAGGTCGAATTCGTCGGCGTGCTGGCCGCGCTCGTCCTCGGGCGTCTGGATGTCGGGCAGGAATCGGCTGACCGCGAATACGACCGCGTCGGCGATGATCAACGGCGCGTCCTGGAGAACGATGTTCACTGACCCCCCTTCCAGCCCGATTCGGACCTCCCCGGGCTCAAGGCTCATGTGGACGTAGGCGCTCGTTCCGTCGATCCGGGTCCGGGCCCCGGGGAGCCGGGCGGCGAGTTCGCGGGCGGCCTCCTCGGTCTGGCGGCGCATCGCGGCCTGTTCGCGGTTGTGGTCCTTCACGCGCTGGTGAACGGCGCGGTGCGCGGGGATGAGGCGGTCCGAGATCAGGGCCGCGATCCGCGCGGGGTCCTCGTCCATGGCGACGCGGACGCTGTCGCGCTCGCCCCTACGGAACGGGTAGTCGGTGGCGGGGAACGCACCCCGGACGTAGAGGTGGCCGGGGTCGTCGTAGCGCTCGGAGAGGTGGAGCTGTCGACCGTCAAGGTGGGTGAGGTTGGCGGCGTGGGCCAACTCCTGGACGCCGTGCAGCGCCTGCTGCGGTCGCCAGTTCCCGCCGAGCGCGAGGGCGATCGGGTGGGTGAGTTCGGCGACGGTGGGCGGCTGGGCCATCTGCGTTCTCCTGGTGAGAGTGGGTGCCGGGGCCGGTCGGCCTCCGGTGGCCGGCTGGGGTGTTGCCCTCCCCTTCCGACATCACTAATTAAACCATGTTCTTGGAGGTGGGTCAAGCCCAACAACCCATCTGACTGTGACTCCGATCGATAGATTGCGATTCCGAGCTCTAGTTTGCGAGCGACGGTCCGGGGTCGGTCGAGTCACGCTGAGTAGTGGTCAGGAGCTGTCTC
>NZ_JOGH01000035.1:0-61880 GCF_000721345.1 Kitasatospora sp. NRRL B-11411
CGCCCGGCGGCACCGGCTGGACCGGCACCTTCCCGGCCGCCGCCTTCAAGACCCCCGCCGCCGACACCCCGCCGCCCGCCACCGCTATCGCCACCGCGCCCGCGCCCGCCGCCCACGGCATCGGCGGCGGCCTGCGCGGCCGCGTCCTGGTGGTCGAGGGCGGCTACGGCGGCGGCCGCCGCTGGGGGCGCGGCGGCACCGCGAACGCCTCCGTGCTCTCCGCGGCGCTGGCCGGCGTCGCCCCGCAGGTGCTGCTCTCCGCCGACCAGGTCGACGCCGTCCACCTGCCCGGCGCCAACGACCCGCAGACCGTCCTCGCCCACCTGCGCGCCGCCGCCCGCCACCCCGGGCCGCTGCTGATCCACCTCGGCGGCCACCTGGTCACCGACCGGCGCGGCGAGCAGCTCTACCTCTCGCTGCGCGAGAACAAGGCCTCCGAGAGCCTGCCCTGGTCCGCCGTCGCCAACGAACTGCGCCACCGCGGCACCGAGTTGGACACCCTGGTGATCGGCGACCTGAGCGCCGACCAGGTGGTCTGGCCCGGCCTCGCCGCCACCGCCGGACAGCAGCTCTCCGACGGCGTCCCGCTCTGGGCCGTCGTCAACCACGACCCCGACCAGCTCGGCACCTTCACCCGCGCCCTGATCGAGACCCTGCACCGCGGCCGCCCCGGCGCCGACCAGCTGCTCACCCCCGAACTCGTCCGCCAGCAGGTCCACTCGGTGCTGCGCGCCGACACCGTGGTGATCACCGCGCACCCCGCCGACCGGCCCTACTTCCGCAACACCGCCCGGCAGATCGGCCCCGGCGACCCCGCCGCGACGCCCGCCGCCCCCGCCCGCCCCGGGACGGCCGCCCCGGCCGCCGCGCCCGAACCCGCCCGGCCCCGGCTCGCCCCCGGCTGGACCCCGCGCGTCCTGGTCTCGCTGCGCAAGCCGGGCGTCCCGGCGACCCCGCCGCGCCGCAAGATGATCGTCTCGCTGGTCCGGGGCGTCCCGATGGTCCCCGCCGACACCCTCTCCGCCACCACGACGGTGCCGCTGGGCAAGCCGGACCGGGTCGAACTCGGCAAGGACACGCCCGCCGCGCCCCTGGTGGCACTCGAGAAGACCCTCGAACTCCCGGACACCGCCGACCCGTTGGCCGCCACCCTGCCGCTGCCGGGCCCGGACACGGCGACCGCGACCGTCCCGCTCGGCAAGCCGGCCCCCGCCCCGTTCGTCGAGCGCGCCCCCGAACCGGAACCCGCCCCCCGGCACGACCCGCTGGCCGCCACCACCCCGCTGCCCGGGCCCGGCACCGTCCGGCTCGGCAAGGAGAACGGCACCCCGGCGGCCGACCCCGGGCAGGTCCCGCCGAGCGAGTACCTGGAGGCGATCGGCCAGATCGTCCGCAGCGCCGAGGCCGGCGACCACGACGCCGCCGCCGCGCTCGCCCTCGCCCTGGAGGAGAAGGCCGTCGCCGCGTACGGCGCCCGCGCCCCCGTCGTGCTCCAGGTCCGCCAGGTCCGCGCCCACGTCTCCCGGGTCGGCGGCCGTCCCTCCGTCGCTGCCGAGCTCTACCGCCAGGTCGCCACCGCCCTGCTGCAGACCGACGGCCCCGACCACCCCGAGACCCAGCGCGCCGTCACCAACGCCGAAGCCTGCTGGCGCGCGGTCAAGGACCCGGCCGAAGCCATCCGGATCGCCCCCGACATCATCGAGCTCCGCGCCCACCTCCCCGGCCCCGACAACCGCAAACTCCGCGCCGCCGAACGCCACCTGCGCCAACTCGCCGAGGCCAACGCCGCCGGCCGCTAGGGCGGCGCCCGCCGGTCAGTGCACCGGCTCCTTGGCGGCCAGCAGCAGCAGTTCCCTGAACTGCCGCTTGTCGGTGGGCTTCGGCTCGCACAGCACCCGGGCCACCTCGTGGACGCCGACGCCGCGCAGCAGCCCGGCCAGGTGGTCGGGGGACAGGCGGTAGGCCGTCACCACCGAGTGGTCGTAGGGCTGGGCCGGGACCGCCGGGTCGTCGGTGGCGAGGCAGCCGATCAGCAGCCGGCCGCCCGGGGCGAGGACCCGGGCGAACTCCGCGAGCACGGCCGGGAGGTCCGGCGGCGGGACGTGGATCAGCGAGGCCCGCGAGAGCACCCCGCCCAGCGCGCCGTCCGCGAGGTCGAGCGCCGCCATCGAACCGACCTCGAACCGCACGCCCGGGTTGGCCCGCCGGGCCAGCTCGACCATCGCCGGGGAGGCGTCGACGCCGAACGCCCGCAGCCCCAACTCCCGCAGGTGGGCGGTGATGTGCCCAGGCCCGCAGCCCAGGTCCGCGACCTCGCCCCCGCCGCCGGTGCGCACCGACTCGGCGAACGCGGCCAGCAGCGCCCGCTCCACCGGCCGGTCGCGCAGGGTGTCGGCGAACTGCTGCGCGTAGCGCACGGCGACGGCGTCGTAGGCGGCCCGGGTGCCGGGGAGGGAATCCAGTTCGGTCATCCGCCGGACTGTAGCGGACCCCGCCGACACCCGGCCGCCCTTCGACGCCGTCGCCCTACTGCCTTACCGGGCGCCGCCGTTGACGTACAGGGTCTGGCCGCTGACGTAGGCGGCGTCCTCGCTGGCCAGGAAGGCGACCACGGCGGCGACCTCCTCGGGGCGGCCGACCCGGCGCAGCGGGGTGCGGCCCGCCACCTCGGCCTGGTGGTCCTCGGGGGTGGCGCCGACCCGCTCGGCGGTGGCGGCGGTCATCGAGGTGGCGATGTAGCCGGGGGCGACGGCGTTCACGTTGACGTTGAACGGGCCGAGCTCGATGGCCAGCGTCGCGGTGAGGCCCTGGATGCCGGCCTTCGCCGCCGCGTAGTTGGCCTGGCCGCGGTTGCCGAGGGCGGAGCGCGAGCTGAGCGACACGATCTTGCCGTACTTCTGCGCGACGAAGTACTTCTGGGCGACGTGCGCGCAGTTGTAGGCGCTGGTCAGGTTGACGGTGAGGACGGCGTCCCAGTCCTGCTTGGGCATCTTGAAGAACAGGTTGTCCCGGGTGATCCCGGCGTTGTTGACCAGGACGTGCACCCCGCCCAACTCCTCGGCCACGGTGGCGAACAGCGCCTCGACCGCGTCGTAGTCGGCGACGTCGCACCCGTACGCCCGCGCGGTGCCGCCCGCCGCGGCGATCTCCGCCGCGGTGCCCTCGGCCCGCTCCGCGGTGAGGTCGACCACGGCCACCGCCGCGCCCTCCTCGGCCAGCCGCCGGGCCGTCGCCGCCCCGATGCCCTGCGCCGCGCCGGTCACCACCGCGACCTTGCCGTCGAACCTGCCCATTGCCGTACTCCGTTCCTGATGGTTCGTCATGTCCGTTGGGGGGAAAGCGGGTTCAGCCGCGTTCGACCAGCACGGCGGAGCCCTGGCCGACGCCCACGCACATGGTGGCCAGGCCGCGCCGGGCGCCGGTGCGGCGCATCCGGTGCAGCAGGGTGGTGAGGATCCGGGCGCCCGAGCAGCCCAGCGGGTGGCCCAGCGCGATCGCCCCGCCGGAGGGGTTGACCAGCTCCGGGTCGATCCCCAACTCGCCCACCGAGGCCAGCGCCTGGGCCGCGAACGCCTCGTTGAACTCGGCGGTCTCCAGCTCGGCGAGCTTCCAGCCGGAGCGCTCCAGCACCCGCCGGGTGGCCGGCACCGGCCCGATGCCCATCACGTCCGGGTGCACGCCCGCCGAGGCGCCCGCCACGTACCGGCCCAGTGGCTCCAACTCCAGCTCTGCCAGCGCCCGTTCGCTGACCAGCAGCAGCGCCGCCGCGCCGTCGTTCATCGGCGAGGCGTTGCCCGCCGTCACCGTCCCGCCGGGGCGGAACACCGGCTTGAGGGCGGCCAGCTTCTCGGCGGTGGTGTCCGGCCGGATCGACTCGTCGCGCTCCACCAGCGCCCCGTCCGGGCGGGCGACGGGCAGCAGTTCGGCGTCGAAGTGCCCCGCCTCCCGGGCGGCGGCGGCCAGCCGGTGGCTGCGCAGCGCGAACGCGTCCTGCGCCTCGCGGCCGATGCCGTACCGGGCGGCGACCTCCTCGGCGGTCTCGCCCATCGACAGCACGCCGTGCAGCTCGCGCATCCGCGGGTTGGTCAGGCGCCAGCCGAGCCGGGTGTCGAAGGTCTCCATCCGGTGCGGCAGCGCCTCGTCCGGGCGGGGCAGCACGAACGGGGCGCGGCTCATCGACTCGCAGCCGCCCGCCACGACGACGTCCGCCTCGCCGGAGCCGATCGCCCGGGCCGCCGTGGTGACGGCCTCCATCCCGGACGCGCACAGCCGGTTGACGGTCGCGCCCGGCACGCCCTCGGGCAGCCCGGCCAGCAGCACGGCCATCCGGGCCAGGTTGCGGTTGTCCTCGCCGGCCTGGTTGGCGGCGCCCCAGTACACGTCGTCGATCCGCGCCGGGTCCAGCGCGGGCACCGAGTCGAGCAGTCCGCGCAGCACGGCCGCCGACAGGTCGTCGGGCCGGACGGCGGACAGTGCGCCGCGCAGCCGACCGATCGGGGTGCGGCGGGCGGCGGCGATGAAGACCGGAAGCACTTCGTCGGGCTCCTTGTCGGGAGGGTGGGAAGGGTGGGGGCAGGCGGGTCAGAACGCGTTGACGCCGGTCAGCGAGCGTCCGATGAGCAGCTTGTGGATCTGGCTGGTGCCCTCGTACAGGGTCATCACCCGGGCGTCGCGCAGGTACTTGCCGACCGGGTACTCGTCGATGAAGCCGTACCCGCCGAACACCTGCAGCGCGTTGTTGGCGCAGCGCACCGCCGCCTCGGAGGCGTACAGCTTGGCGACCGAGGACTCGGTGGCGAACGGCTGCCCGCGGTCGATCAGGTCGGCGACCCGCCAGGTCAGCAGCCGGGCCGCGTCCACGTCGACGGCGATGTCGGCCAGCAGCTCCTGCACCAACTGGTGGGCGGCGATGGGCTTTCCGAACTGCTCGCGCTCCCCGGCGTAGCGCACCGCCGCGTCCAGCGCGGCCTGCGCGATGCCCACGCAGCCCGCCGCGACCGACATCCGGCCCTTGGCCAGGGCCGCCATCGCCACCGTGAAGCCCCTGCCGACCTCGCCGAGCCGGGCGCCGTCCGGGACGCGGACCCGGTCGAAGGAGAGTTCGGCGGTGGCCTGCCCGCGCAGGCCCAACTTGCCGTGCACCAGCCGCCGTTCGAAGCCGGGCGCGTCGGTGGGCACCAGGAAGGCGGTGACGCCGCGGTGCCCGGGACCGCCGGTGCGGGCGAAGACCAGGGCGACGTCCGCCCACGTCCCGTTGGTGATGAACATCTTCGCGCCGGAGATCAGCCAGTCGTCGCCGTCGCGCTCGGCCCGGGTGGTCAGGTTGGCGGCGTCCGAGCCGGTGCCGGGCTCGGTCAGCGCGAAGCAGCCCAGCGCCTCGCCCGAGCACAGCCGGGGCAGCCACTGCCGCTTCTGCTCCTCGGTGCCGAACGCGTTGACCGACTTGGCGACCAGCCCCAGCGTCACCGACACCACGCCGCGCACCGAGGAGTCGCCGCGCCCCAGCTCCTCCAGCACCAGGCAGTACGCCAGGTGGTCGCCGCCGCTGCCGCCGTACTCCTCCGGCAGGGTCAGCCCGAGGAAGCCCAGGTCGCCGAGCTTCCTGAGGATGCCCAGGTCGATCGACTCCGCCCGGTCCCACTCGGCCGCGAACGGCACGATCTCCCGGTCGGTGAAGGCGGCGGCCAGCTCCCGCACGGCGGCCTGCTCCTCGGTCAGTTCCAGGTCCATGCGGATGGGCACCCCGACTTAAACTAGCAGTGCAAGTTTTATGGTGACTGTAGCCCGCCCGCACCGGATGCGGAAGGGCACCCGCGGGCACCTGCGAGAATGGCCCGACCCAGCAGCCCGCACCCCAGGAGGCGGAGATCGCCCGACCCCGCACCCCCCTGCTCAGCCGGGACCGCATCATCGCCGCCGCCCTCGCCCTGGTCGACGCCGAGGGCCTGCCCGCCCTCTCCACCCGCCGCCTGGCCGCCGAACTCTCGGTCAGCGGCCCCTCGCTGTACAACCACTTCGCCACCAAGGACGACCTGCTCGACGCCGTCGTCGACAGTGTGATGGGCGAGGTCGACCTCACCATGTTCGACGCGCCGGACGACTGGCGCACCGCCCTGCACGCCTGGGCCCGCTCCTACCGCGCCGCCCTCACCGCCCACCCCCACCTCGTCCCGGTCCTCGCCCAGGGCCCCGGACGCCGCCCCAACGCCCTGCGGCTGGCCGACGCCGTCTTCGGCTGCCTGGTCGACGCCGGCTGGCCCCGCGGCCAGGCCACCCGGATCGGCGCCCTGATGCGCTACTTCGTCACCGGCTCCGCCCTCGGCTCCTTCGCCGCCGGCTTCCCCGACGACGCCGCCCTCTACGCCACCGCCGACTACCCCCACCTCGGCGACGCCCACCGCCTCGCCGAACACCGCCGCACCATCGACGAGGGCGCCTTCACCACCGGCCTCGACGCCCTCCTCGACGGCCTCGACCTGCGCTACCGCCGCCTGCCCTGAACCCTCCGGGGAACCGGCCCCCGGCCCCGCACGTCCATGGGTGCGGAACCGAGGACCAGGAGGACGGATGGACTGGGCGGACGCGACGGCCGGCACGGCGATCGGCGCCGCAGGACTGCTGCTCGCCGCCCTCGGCACCGCCCTCGCCGTCCAACGGCTGCGCCACGACGCCCGGCTGCGCCGCCTGCGCGCCCACGGCCTCACCGCCGAGGCCGAAGTCCTGGAGACGTACACCAGCACCCACCGGCACACCGAGACCCGGCAGGTGCACACCGACCGCCGGGCCGTCCTCGGCTTCCGCACCGCCGACCACCTGCCCGTCCGGGTCGAGGACGACGGCGACACCCCGCGCGCCGTCGGCGACCGGATCGCCGTCCGCTACCTGCCCGGCCGCCCCGAGGGCGCCCTCCCCGCCGACACCGTCGACCGGCCCCGCCACGTCGCCGCCCTCACCACCCTCGGCGCCCTCACCGGCGCGGCGGCGCTGCTGCTGGCCGGAGCGCTGGCCGCCGCCTTCGGCACGGCCCTCGCCACCGGCGGCGGCCTGTTCTGAACCGCGGTCGGCCGGCCTCGCGGCCCCGGCGGCCCCGACGCAGGCCCCGGAAACCCCGGCCTCGCGGCCCCGGCGGCCCCGACGCAGGCCCCGGAAACCCCGGCCTCGCGGCCCCGGAAGCCCCGACGCAGGCCCCGGGCTCCGGCAACGTCCACCGGAACGGCAGGAAGCCTGCCGCTCACCGGGCCGCCGCCCTCCGCAGCGCCCGCCGCACCTCGTCGGCCGGGTCGCCCGCGTGGTACGGGTGCTCGCTCGGTTCGATGCCGTCCAGGAACTCCTGGTAGCGCAGCGCGAAGTGCACGTGCACCAGCGGCGGCGCCAGCTCCAGGGCCCGTTCCGGGGCGCAGGCCGGCAGCAGCCCGCGCCAGGCGTCGATCCAGCGGGAGCGGACGTCCGCCCAGCGTGCGGGGGAGAGGAACGGGGCGGGCCGCAGGCCGTCCAGGGCCGGGTGGCCCCAGGCCGCGTCCGAGAAGTCCAGGACGGTGGCCCGCTCGCCGTCGAAACGCCAGTTGCCCGGGTGGAAGTCGCCGTGCACCAGCGTCAACGGCAGCCCGCAGGCGGCGAGTTCGTCGGCGAGCGCGGGCAACTGCCCGGCCAGCTCCCGGGCCTGCGCGTACTCCTGCTCCGACAGGTCGGGGCGCAGCCGCTCCAGCAGCGCCGGGAAGCGCTCCGCGAGCGCGGCCGGCGAGCAGTCCGCCAACTCGCCGGGGCCGTCCGCCGCGACCGCCGCCTGCGCGGCCGCCCAGCGGTCGACCACCTCCAGCATGCCGTCCTCCGGGGCGCCCCAGCAGTCCACGCCCGGCACGTCCGCCAGCAGCACCCGCCGCCCGTCGGCGGCCAGCACCCGCGGCGCCAGCCCCGGCCGGGCCCGCTCCACCCGGGCGATCACCGCCGCCTCCGGCACCGCGAACGGCGGCGTGCTCTTCAGCCACACCGGGCCGTCCGCGGTCGGGAAGCGCGACAGCGCCGACAGGTTCCAGCTGCGCACCTGCTCCACCGGGCCGCTCCTGGACCGGCCGAGCGAGGCCAACTCGCCGTCCGCCCAAGCCCATTCCGCGGCCAGCCCGTCCGCCGACGCCCACCGCAGCCGCAGCGGGTGCCCGGCGTCCGGCAGCACCGGGCTCGCGGCCAGCGCGCCCGTCGGACGCCCGGACGCCGCCGCCAGGTACACCGCCCCGCCGCCCCGGCCGCCCTCGCCGCCCGCCACCGACAGCAGCCGCAGCACCGCCAGCGGCACCCCCGCCGCCCGCGACGCCGCCGCGGCCACCTCGCCGATCTGCGCCCAGTACGGCGACTGCGCCGCGAACGGGCCCACCGCCCCCAGGAGTTCGCCCTGCCACTCGACCACGACGGTCGCCGTCCGCTGCTCAGTCATCTGCACCCGGGCATTCTCCGGACGGCCCCGCCCCCGCGCCACCGAATAACGGACGCCCCCGTACCGCCGTCCGGGGGCGGGACCGTAACCCGGCACGGCCGGGGGAGTTGTACCGCGGGCGGTGGATCCCCTCCGCCCCGGGCCGGTGCGGCGGAGGTGACGGACGTGGCGGAACGCGTGCTGGTGGGCAGGCCGCTGACGGCGGGCGCGGTCGCGGACCGGTACGACGCGGTGGTGGTCGGGTCCGGGGCGGGCGGCCTGACCACCGCGGTCTGCCTGGCCCGCCAGGGGCGCCGGGTGGCGGTGTTCGAGCAGCACTACACCGCGGGCGGCTACACCCACGCCTACCGGCGCCGCGGCTGGGAATGGGACGTCGGCATCCACTACGTCGGCCAGTTGGGCCCGCGCGAACCGGTGCGGGTGCTCTCCGACTACCTGACCGGCGGCGCGCTGCGCTGGGCCCCGGTCGGCGACCCGTGCGACGAGTACCGGCTGGCCGGCGAGGTGCACCGGGGCCCGGTCGGCTTCGACGCCCACCGGGCCGAACTGACCGCCCGCTTCCCGGCCGAACGGGCCGGCATCGACGCCCTGTTCGCCCTGGTCGGGCGGTGCCGGGCGGTGCTCCCGGCGCTGGCGGTGGGCCGCCTCTCGAGCCCGGTGGCCCGCGGGCTGGCCCGCCTGCTGCGGACGGCCGCCGTACCGCCCGAGGCGATGCGCCCGGCCCGGGACGTGGTGGAAGGGCTGATCGCCGACGAGCGGCTGCGGCAGGCCGTCCTCACCCGCAGCGCCCTGCTGCTGGCCGACTCCACCGCCAAGCTGCCGTTCTTCCTGCTCGCCGTGATGTTCGAGCACTTCCGCACCGGCGCCTGGTACCCGGTGGGCGGCAGCGCCGCGATCGCCCGCGCGATGCTCGACCCGATCCGCGCCGCGGGCGGCGAGGTCTTCGTCCGGGCCCCGGTCGCCCGGATCGAACTGACCGGGACGCGGGCGACGGGCGTCCGGCTGGCGGACGGCACCCGGGTCCGGGCCCCGGTGGTGGTCAGCGCGGCGGGCGCGCACCACACCTACCGCACCCTGCTGCCCGCTGCGCGGCCGCCCGGCGCCCCGGAGCGCCCCGGCGTCCCGGAGTGCCCCGGCGCCCCCGACCCGCTGGACGGCATGCGGCGCGGATTCCCGTTCGTGGTGCTCTTCCTCGGCCTCGACGGCGACCCCGCGGAACTCGGCCTGCCCCGGCACAACCTGCTGGTCACCGACGGCGACTGCGACGCCTTCTTCGACGGCACCGGCGGACGCACCAGCGGCTGCTTCCTCTCCTTCTCCTGCGCCAAGGACCCCACCTGGACCGGCCGGTACCCCGGCCGGTCCACCGGCGAGATCCTCGCCTACGTCCGCCCCGAGCTGTTCGCGCCCTTCCACGGCTCCCGCCACCGCCACCGGGACCGGGCCTACCTGGCGCTGAAGGCCGAACTCAGCGCCGAACTGCTCGACCTGCTCCACCGCCAACTGCCGTCCACCCGCGGCCGGGTGGCCTACCACGAACTCGGCACCCCGCTGACGGCCGAACACTTCGCCGGCTGGCCCGGCGGCAGCCTCTACGGGCTCGCCAAGGACGTCACGGCCTTCGGCGACGGCCGCACGCCCGGCCGGGCGGACCGGCTGCGCCCGCGCACCGCCGTCGACGGCCTCTACCTCTCCGGCCAGGACTGCCTGGCCGGAGGCTTCCTGGGCGCGGTCACCGGCGGCCTGCTCGCCGCGCACGAAGCACTCGACCGCACCGGCCGCGCCCGCCTGTGGACGGGCCTGCTGCGCCAGGCCGCCCGCCCGCCGGCCCCGCCGGAAGCCCCCTCGGGCACGGCCTAGTCGGAGCCGTCCTCGAAGGGCCGGGACAGCGACAGCCCGAAGCGGCCCTCCCCGTCGGTCCACCAGTCGGTCAGCCGCAGGCCGGCGGCGAAGAGCTCGCGTTCGACGCGTTCGCGCCGGAACTTCGCGGAGACCTCGGTGCGGAGCTCCTCGCCGGCCTCGAAGTGCACGGGCAGGCCGAGTTCGGTGACCTTGACGGTCTGCTCGCGCAGCGAGCGCAGCCGCATCTCGATCCACTCGTTCTCGGCGTCCCAGAGGGCGACGTGCGCGAACTGCTCCGGCTCGAAGTCGGCGCCCAGCTCGCGGTTGAGCACCGACAGCAGGTTGCGGTTGAACGCGGCGGTGACCCCGGCGGCGTCGTCGTAGGCGGCGACCAGGACGGCGGGGTCCTTGACCAGGTCGGTGCCGAGCAGCAGCCAGTCGCCGGGCATCAGCTGGGCCCGCAGGCCGGCCAGGAAGACGGTGCGCTCGGCGGGCAGCAGGTTGCCGAGGGTGCCGCCGAGGAAGACGACCAGGCGGGGGCCGCCGCCGTCGGGCAGGCCCAGACCGTGGGTGAAGTCGGACAGCACGGCGGAGACCTCCAGCCCCGGGTAGTCGTCGATCAGCGACTTCCCGGCGGCCGCCAGGGCGCTCTCGCTGACGTCGACCGGGACGTAGCGCTCCAGGGTGCCCGCGGCGCGCAGCGCGTCGAGCAGCAGGCGGGTCTTCTCGGAGGAGCCGGAGCCGAGTTCGACCAGGGTGCGGGCGCCGGTGGCGGCGGCGACGGCGGCGGCGCGGTCGGCGAGGATCTCGCGCTCGGCCCGGGTCGGGTAGTACTCGGGCAGCCGGGTGATCTCCTCGAAGAGTTCGGAGCCGCGGGCGTCGTAGAACCACTTCGGGGGCAGCCGTTTGGGCCGGCCGCTCAGGCCCTCGCGGGCGTCGGTGCGCAGCGCGTGGTGCAGGTGGTCGGGGGGCAGCAGGCGGGTCAGCCGGTATCCGGTCATCGCGGGGCGTCCTCTCGGGTGCGCGGCCCGACGGGGGCCAGCGGGGTCAGCGAGCTGCCGGCCGCGTCGGCCACCAGCAGGGTGCGGTCGGGGACTTCGGACCAGCCGGGCCCGTCGTCGAAGGGCTCGGAGGCGAGCAGCACGGAGCCGTCCGGGTCGCGGTGCTGGAACAGGGTGTCGCCCCACACCGTGGCGGCCAGCGAACTGCCGTCGGTGGCCAGCAGGTTGACCCGGGCATCGGACAACTCGGCGGTCAGCAGGCAGACTTCGGCGAGCGCCTCGCCGAGTTTGACGCCCGCGCGCAGCCGGTTCAGCGCCAGCGCCCACAGCAGGGCCGAGTCGGTGCGCGCCTCCAGCTCCAACAGCTCGGTGGCGGGCAGCAGTTCGGCCAGCGGGGCGAAGGAGCGCGGCCAGCCGGGCAGCGCGCCGTTGTGGCTGAACAGCCAGCGCCCGGCGGCGAACGGGGCGGCGGCCTGCGGCCCGGCGGCGCAGCCGGGGGTGGCGGAGCGGACGGCGCCGAGCACGGCGTGCGAGCTGACCACCCGGGCCAGGTCGGCGAGGTCGCCGTCGGCCCAGATCGGGCCCTCCCGCCGGTAGCGGGCCGGACGCTCGTCCCCGGCCGCGTACCAGCCGACGCCGTAGCCGTCCGCGTTGACGGTGCCGTAGCGCTGCAGCCGGGGCGCCCAGGACTGGCGCAGCAGCCCGTACGGCGGGTCGAGCAGGACCGAGCGGATCGGCACCGGCCGCCCCAGGTAGGCGAAGTGGCGGCACATCAGGCCCCGGCCCCCGTCCGGGGCTCGGCCGTCCTCGGCTCGGCGTCGCGCGCGGTGCGGAAGCCGGAGAAGATCTGCCGCCGCACCGGGTAGTCCCAGTTGCGGAAGGTGCCCCGGCAGGCGACCGGGGCGACCGCGAACGAGCCGCCGCGCAGCACCTTGTACTCAGGGCCGAAGAACACCTCCGAGTACTCCTTGTACGGCCAGGCTGTGAAGCCCGGGTAGCCGGTGAAGTCGCTGGCCGTCCACTCCCACACGTCGCCGATCAACTGCCGTGCCCCGCACGGCGCTTCACCCGCCGGGTAGGCGCCGACCGGGGCCGGGCGCAGGTGCCGCTGGCCCAGGTTGGCGTGCTCGGGGCCGGGGGAGGCGTCGCCCCACGGGAAGCGCCGGGAGCGGCCGGTGGCCGGGTCGTGCCGGGCGGCCTTCTCCCACTCGGCCTCGGTCGGCAGCCGCCGCCCCGCCCACCGGGCGTACGCGTCGGCCTCGTACCAGCTGACGTGCAGCACCGGCTCGTCCGCCGGGACGGGTTCGAGGCGGCCGAAGCGGCGGCGCAGCCACTGGCCGCCGTCCTGCTCCCAGAACAGCGGCGCCTCCAGGCCGGCCGACATCCGGTGCGCCCAGCCCTCGGGCGTCCACCAGCGCGGGTCCCGGTAGCCGCCGTCGGCCAGGAAGCGCTGGTAGGCGCCGGCCGAGACGGGCGTGGTGTCCAGCCAGAACGCGGGCAGCTCGACCGGGTGGGCGGGGCGCTCGTTGTCCAGCGCCCACGGCTCGGTGTCGGTGCCCATGGTGAACGGCCCGGCGGGGACCAGGACCTCGGCGGGCAGCGGGCCGGTGGCGGCGGGCGGCGGCGGGGCGTCCAGCACGGCCGGGCCGGTGCGCAGCTGGTGGGTGATCAGCATGGTCTCGTCGTGCTGCTGCTCGTGCTGGGCGATCATGCCGAAGGCGAACCCGGCGTCCAGCAGCGGCGCGCCCTCCAGCGGGGAGGCGGCCAGCAGGTCCAGCACCCGGCCGCGCACCTCGTGCGCGTAGGCGCGGGCCTCGGCGGGCGGCAGCAGCGGCAGCCGGGGGCGCTCGGCCCGCGGGTGCTCGAAGGCGTCGTACAGCGGGTCGATCTCCGGGTGCATCGGGTCGCGGCCGCCCACGTTGCGCAGCAGCCACAGCTCCTCCTGGTTGCCGATGTGCGCCAGGTCCCACACCAGCGGCGACATCAACGGCGAGTGCTGGGCGACGAGTTCGGCGTCGTCGACGGCCTCGGTGAGCTGCCCGGTGCGCTCCCGGGCGGCGAGCAGTTCGACGGCGATCAGGTCGCGCAGCAGGGCGGGGTCGGTCCGGTCGGCGTTCAGCACGAGGTGGCCTCCTGCGGGGCGAAGGAGCGGGCGGTCAGCACGGGGCGTCCTCCTGGAGGGCGGGGGCGGCGCCGGTGCGCAGGGCGGTCAGCTGGTCGTCGGCCGGGCAGCGGCCGCGGGCCGGGTAGCGCTCGGCGAACTCGACCAGGTCGGCGCGCAGCCGCCCGCCGCGGCGGGCCAGCGCCCGTTCCGCGGCGGCGAAGCAGAGCAGCGCGGCGCGGCGCAGGTCCGGGTCGGCCATGCCGAGCGCGGCGGCCCGCCGCCACAGGCCCGAACGGGGCGCGCGGCTGCCCGCGTGGCCCAGCCGCTCCAGGGCGGCGCGGGCCTCGTCGGCCGCCACCGGGTCGTCCATCAGCGCGCTGACCAGGGCCAGCGGCACCCGCCAGCCCTCGCCGGGCTGGGCGTCGATCATCCGCAGTTCGAGGTGGCCGCGCGGGCGCACCGGCGGGAACAGCGTGGTGCGGTGGTAGTCCAGGTCGGCCAGTGCCGCGGGCCGCTCGCCCGCGCCGCGCAGCCACTCGCGGAAGCTCAGCCCGGCCGGCGCGTCCCAGGGCAGCCCGTCCGGGCGGCGCACGCACAGCAGCGCGGCGTCCAGCACGTAGGCCGTCCAGGCCGCGCGCGGGTCGGCGGACGGCGGCGGGGCCAGCGTCCGGGAGGGGTCCATCCGGGACCACACCAGCTGTCGGGTCGACTTCCAGCCGGTCGGACGGCCCTCCAGCAGCGGCGAGTTGGCGAACGCGGCGACCAGCACCGGCCCCAACTCGTGCGCCAGGCGCCAGCGCTGCGCGTGGTCGGCCTCGGTGCCCGCGTCCACGCAGACCTGCACGGAGGCGGTGCCGGTCATCATGATCCGGCCCCACGGGCCGCCGCGGTCGAAGTAGTGCTCCATTGCCCGGTAGCGCGGGTGGGTGGCGAGCATCCGGCGCTCGCGGTCCATCGGATCGGTGCCGCTGCCGGTCAGCCGCAGGCCCTCGGCGGCCAGCGCCGCCCGCAGCACCGCCTGGTCGGCGCTCAGTCCGGCCGCGCAGTCGGCCGGGTCGGCGGCGGGCGGGGAGCTGAGCTCGACCTGCCCGCCGGGTTCGCGCGTCAGCCGCGAGCCCGCCGGGAGCACCGGGCCGTCGGCCGAGTCGGGCAGCACCGCCAGCGCGGCCGCCACCCGGTCGGGATCCACCGGGGAACCCGGACATCGGACGTCGTGGACGAACCACTCCGCCTCGACCCCGACCAGCGCCGGGGGCCCGATCTTGAAGCAGATGGCGCCCAGGTGCCGTTCGGCCGACGCCTCGGTCAACTCCGCCCGAAGCGTCACGCTGTGTGCCGGATCGGCGGTCGGAGCGGCCTGTTGCGGACGTACAGATGTCACCGGGTTTCACCATCCCTCGGTTCGCGACTTGAGCCCGGTTGTTCCTGCTCAGTCTGCTCCGGGGCAAACCTCGATGCCGCCCGGATCGACTATTCGCAGGTCAGCCGGGTGAGAGCGGTGCGGAGACGGTCCAACGGCAGGGCGAAATTCAGCCGC
The DNA here is from genome assembly GCF_000721345.1 of Kitasatospora sp. NRRL B-11411. NCBI lineage: Bacteria > Bacillati > Actinomycetota > Actinomycetes > Kitasatosporales > Streptomycetaceae > Kitasatospora > Kitasatospora sp. NRRL B-11411. Next base: position 14,913 of record NZ_JOGH01000035.1, read on the forward strand.
AGCCGCCCGGAACCGGCCGCTCCGAAATCCGCACCGTCCGCCAGCTCGACGTGACGCTCGGTGAGCAGCTCCTCCCGGCTGCCGAGCCCCGCACCGTCCAGCCACAGCAGGTACGAGGACTGCGGACGGGCCAGCACCGCACCGCCCAGCGCCCCCACCGCCAACTCCCGGGCCCGCACCAGGTGCGCCAGCAGCCCGTCCAGCCACGGCCCGCCCTCGGCCAGCGCCGCCCGCTGCGCGACCGCCCCCAGCAGCCCGCCCTCCCACAGCCCGAAACCCGCCATCACCGCCGCCAGCCGCTCCCGCAGCCCCGCGTCCGGCACCAGCGCGAAACAGCTCGGCAGGCCCGACACGTTGAAGGTCTTGCCGACCGAGTTCAGCGTCACCACGTTCGCCGCCCCGCCCGTCACCGCCACCGCGACCGGCTGCGCCGCGCCCGCGTCCGGGTGTCGCAGGTCGCCGTGCACCTCGTCCGAGACCAGCAGCCCCGGCGCGGCCGCCGCGGCCAGCGCCCGGACGTCCGCGGCCGGCCAGATCCGCCCGGACGGGTTGTGCGGGCTGCTCAGCAGCACCAGGCCCGGCCGGGCCGCCGCGACCTCGGCCAGCGGCAGCCGGTACGGGTCGGCCGGATCACCCGTCTCCAGCAGCGGCAGCTCCCGCATCGCCACCCCCGCCGCCCCGCAGACCCGGGCGAACCCGCCCCACTCCGGCGTCACGAACACCGCCGGACCGGACAGCGGCCGCACCGCCTCCAGCAGCAGCCGCACCGCCGTGCCCGGCGCGAACGGCAGCAGCATCACCCAGCCCGGATCCACCTCCACCCCGTGCCGCCGCCGGTACCAGTCCGCCACCAGCACCCGGTCCGCGGCCTCCGCCACCGGGTACCCGAACGCCGGATGCCCCGCCCGCACCCGCAACGCCGCCCCCACCGCGGGCGGCCCCGGCAGGTCCATGTCCGCCACCCCCATGGCGATCCGCCCCGCACCCGCCCGCGCCCACTTCGCGCTGCCCGTCCCCGCCCGCGAGAACCGTCCGAACACCGAGTGCTCCCTCCGTCGCCGCCGCCGTCCCCCTCACGCTAGGCCCGCACCGGTGAGCGGGGGCAGTGTGCGCGGCGGGCCGGGCCGTCGAGAACTGAATCGGTACGTGTCTGTGAACTGGCACTCAGTGAGGAATTTCGCCATGGATTACTTAAACATTGCTTAACAACTATCGGCTTTCGGAAACGTGGCCGGAATCCCTGGACAACGTTGTCCGATGCCGCGCAGACTGGACCCACCCATCGCACCCGTGGCCGAACCGCGGTAGGCCGGACCCACCTTGCGAGGCACCCCATGCCGAAGAACAGCACCGCCATCTACCTGCGCTGCTACCCCGAGGACCGCTGGGAGATGATGTCCCACCGCCACGCCCTCGAGGGCCTGGCCGACCGCCGCGGACTGGCCCGCCCGATCCTCTACCTGGACAACGGCACCCGCTCCACCGAACGCGCCCCCCGCCTCGAACACCTGCTCGCCGACATTGCCGCCGGCTGGGTCGACACCGTCCTGATCCCCGGCACCTGGGTCTTCGCCCTCTGCCCCACCACCGCCCGCACCACCGCCGACCGGATCCGCACCACCGGCGCCCACCTGATCGAAATGACCTCCCCCCGCGCCATCCTCCAAGCCGCCTGACCACCCGAAACGACACGAGGCCCCTCGCGGAGGAAGGGCCTCGGGCGGCAGCGGATGGGGAAGTCAGACCTCGCCGAACTCGCCGGCGACAGCGGCGTGGCAGAAGGCGCCCCATGTGGCGGGCGGGAAGGTCAGGATCGGGCCCTGGGGGTCCTTGGAGTCCCGGACGTGGCCGGGGTTCGCGTCGTCGACTTCGATGCACTGACCGCCGTCGGAGTTGCTGTAGCTGCTCTTGCGCCAACGGCGGTCATCGGCAGGTGACTTGAGGTCGGCATGAGCCATCGGGGGTCAGTCCTTCCTCGGGGGGCGAGGCCCCTCGCGGAGGAAGGGGCCTCGGGCGGCGGGTGGGTGGGGGAGTCAGACCTCGCCGAACTCTCCGGTGGCGGCGGCGTGGCAGAAGGCGTTCCACGCGGCGGGCGGGAAGGTCAGGATCGGGCCCTGGGGGTCCTTGGAGTCCCGGACGTGGCCGGGGTGGGCGTCGTCGACTTCGATGCACTCGCCGCCGTCGGAGTTGCTGTAGCTGCTCTTGCGCCAACGGCGTTCATCCGTGGGTGACTTGAGGTCGTCATGAGCCATCGGGGATTAGTCCTTCCATCGCAGCTCTGATCAGTCGCTCGGACTCGGCCTTGGACAGCGCCTGAGCCCTCAATAGATCGTAGAGTGCCCGGCGTTCTGCTACATCACGCTCTTCTTCGAAGAAGACTCCGGCCCGGGTGCTCTCCTCGTATGCCACCTGCCGGTTGTCCTCCAGCCTGAGGATGGACATGGAGGAGGTCTCGGAGTGGACGCCGGCGGAGAAGGGGAGCACCTGCACCACGACGTTCGACAGTTGAGCCGCCGTAAGGATGGCGGTCAGCTGCTCCGTCATCTCGGCCGGAGTCCCGATCTGACGGCGGATCGCGGCCTCGTCGAGGATGAACCAGTACCGGCACTCTGCGCTGTTGTACATGCGGATCTGTCGTTCAAGCCGGGCCTGGACCCGCTGCTCGACCTCTTCGTCCGGGCCGTAGGGGATGCCGGAACGGAGGATGCGCCGGGCACAGGCTTCGGTCTGGAGCAGGCCGTGGATACCAGGGCTGTAGGACTCGTACACCCTGGCGCTGTCGGCCAGGGAAAGGAACTCCTGGTACTTCGCGGGATGGCTTTCCTGTCGGGCCAGCGGGAACATCCGGGCGAAGAAGCCGTCGGTCATGAGGACGCTGTCGAGCTTCTCCGAAAGGCTGTCGGGAACCCTGATGTCCCCGTTCTCCACCCGGGACATCGTGCTCGGGGAGAAGTGCACCTCCTCGGCAAGCCTGGCCAGCGACCACCCCCGCTCCGTCCGGAGCCGTCGGATCTCGGCGCCGTAGAAGTGCCGGGCGCTCTTGCTCGGATCCACCTCGCGTTCCGGCCAGGCCATGTCCGCCCCTCTCCCCAGATGCTTCGTGAGGCTCCGTCGACACGCGCAGAAGCGGAGAGCCCCGCCCTTCCGACTTTCCGATCCTCCACAGCTTAGCGCCGATCAGCGACCGCCGGAGCACGGACAGTGACTGCCGTGGGAGCCAAACGCCCTGCGGAGCGCCGCGCCTGACGACCCGTCACGCCTGCCGCTCCTGCCGGCTCGTTCAACCGGCGGCCGACGGAGATCGTCCCTGCTCAGAGGGGTGGTCGGCCTTGTCTATGCTCATCCCCATGGCACTTGAATGGGAACAGATCATGGTCGACTCCGCCGACCCCATCACCCTCGGACGCTGGTGGGCCGAGGCTCTCGGCTGGGTCGTGGTCGACGAGACCGAGGAGATCATCGAGATCCGGCCCGAGCCGGACCGGATGCCGGGGCTGCTCTTCGTCGGCGTCCCCGAGGGCAAGACGACGAAGAACAGGCTCCACCCCGATTTCCGCCCCGACGACCAGGAGGCCGAGGTCTCCCGGCTGATCTCCCTCGGCGCCCGGCGCGTCGACCCCGTGCAGGACGGGCAGCACTGGGTGACCCTGCTCGACCCGGAGGGCAACGAGTTCTGCGTCCTGAGTGCACCGAAGGGCTGAGCGGGCCCCGGCAGCCCGCCCAGTGACCCGGATCACCCGGAAAGGGTGACACGCTGCTGTCGCCACGCCCCGGCATCGTCTGCGGCATGACGACGACGCACCGCACCACGCCCGACTACCCCGACTTCCCCGACTTCCTGCGCGGCGAGCCCCTCGACGGGCACCCCCTGCGCGCCCACCTGCGGGACCTCGACTGCCTGGAGGAGACGCTCGCCTTCAACCGGGCCTTCGAACGGGCCGCGGGCAGCCGGCCCGTCCGTCGCGGACCGCTCGACGCGGAGACGCTCGCCCGGCTGCGCCGCAACCGGCTCGGGGGTGACACGCCGCCCCGGCGTCTTCCGCAGGCCCGGGACCGGCGGCTCCCGGGCGGGGTGCGGGTCCGGGTGCTCGATCCCGGCAGCCCCGAGGGCGTCCTGCTCCATCTGCACGGCGGGGGTTGGGCGTTCGGGTCGGCGGACGGGCAGGACGAGCGGCTGTGGGAGCTGGCCCGGGGGGCCCGGCTGGCCGTCGTCAGCGTCGAGTACCGGCTCGCCCCCGAGCACCCCTACCCCGCCGCCCCCGACGACTGTGAGCGTGCCGCCCGCTGGCTCGCCGAGCACGCCGTCGCCGAGTTCGGCACCGACCGGCTGCTGATCGCGGGGGAGTCGGCCGGGGCGCACCTCGCCGTCCTCACCCTGCTGCGCCTGCGGGCGGAGCATCCCGGGGCCTACTGCGGAGCCCAGTTGGCCTTCGGCCCCTACGACCTGGCCATGACCCCCAGCCAGCGCAGCTTCGGCGACCGTGCGCTGCTGAGCAACACCCGCAGTCTGCAAGGGAGTTACGAGATGTTCAGCCCCGGCACCGATGCCGGGCGGCGCCGTGACCCGGCGCTGTCCCCGCTCTACGCGGACCTCGCCGGTCTGCCGCCGGCCCGGCTCGTGGTCGGCACCGAGGACCCGCTGCTGGACGACTCGGTGCTGCTGGCCCGGCGCTGGCGGGAGGCGGGCGGGGCGGCCCGGCTCGACGTGGTGGCCGGGGCCATGCACGGCTTCACCCTCTACCCGCTCACCGTCACCGACCGCGAACGCCACCGCGAGCGGGAGTTCCTCGCCGCCGCGGGCCGGTAGGGTCCTTCGGGTGAACCGAACGGCCCGCCTGTACGCCCTGGTCGAGGAGTTGCGGGCGGCCGCGCCCCGCCCGCTGACCGTTGCCCGGCTGGCGGCCCGGTTCGAGGTCGCCACCCGCACCGTCCAGCGGGACCTCCAGGCCCTGATGGCCGCGGGCCTCCCCGTCCGGTCCGCCACCGGACGGGGCGGCGGCTGGTCCATCGACCCGCGCACCACCCTGCCGCCGGTCCGGTTCACCGCGCAGGAGGCCGCCGCGCTCACCGTCGCGCTCGCCGCCACCGACCACGGCGCGCCCTACGCCGCCGCGGCCCGCACCGCCGCGCAGAAACTCGCCGCCGTCCTGCCCGCCGACGCCGCCGCCACCGCCCGCGACCTGGCCCGCCGGATCGTCGCCCTCCCCGCGGCACCCGCCCCGCCCGGCGCCGCCGCCCACCGGGCCGCCGTCGAACACGCCCTCGCCACCGGCACCGTGCTGCGCCTGCACTACGCCGACGCCGCCGGGCGGAGCAGCGAACGCCTGGTCGAACCGGCCGGGCTGCTCACCGCGGGCGGCCACTGGTACCTGATCGCCTGGTGCCGGACCCGCCGGGCCGGCCGCGGCTTCCGCCTCGACCGGATCACCGGCGCCGACCCGACCCCCGAACCGGCCGGCCCGCACGACCTCGCCACCCTGCTGCGCGGCTCGGCCGCGGCGGGCGCCCGGCCGCCCGCCGCGCTCGGCGCACTCGACGTACTCGACGGGCACTGAGGTGAACTGACGGAAGGTCAGATCCTGGAAGCGGAGGCGGACTTGCGCACGTGCAGGACGTGGGCGTCCAGCGGCAGCGGGTCGTGGCCGACCAGTTCCAGCCCCGCGTCCGCGAACAGCCGGGCGTAGTGCTCCGCGGTGCGTTCCCGGCCGCCCACGTTGCAGCGCATGTGCAGGTCCCAGGCGGTGGCCAGGGAGGGGGAGTCGTCCTCGGGGAGCAGCCGTTCCACCACCAGCAGGTCCGCGTGCGCGGGCATCGCCGCCGACAGGTGCCGCAGGATCTCCCGGCAGCGCTCGTCCGTCCAGTCGTGCAGCACCCGCGAGAGCACGTACACGTCCCCGCCCGGCGGGACGTCCGCGAACTCGCCCGGCAGGCAGGCCGTCCGGTCGCCGCAGCCCGCCCCGGCCAGGAACTCCCGGGCCGCGTCCGCGACCTGCGGGCGTTCCAGCAGCACGCCGTGCAGCGCCGGGTGCGCGGTCAGCAGCCGGGCCAGCAACTCGCCGGTGCCGCCCGCCAGGTCGACCACCGTGCGCGGTGCGCCGGGGGTGGAGGCGGCGGCTGCGGCCCGCACCGCCGGGTGGTTCGGCAGCGGGTCGAACATCCGGGTGCTCGCCGCCATCGACCGGTCGAACAGCTCGGCCAGGTACGGGTCCCGGGCGAAGTGGTCGAAGTGGTTCTCGCCGAACAGCCGGTCGAACGCCACCTGTCCGGTCCGGACCGTCCCGGCCAGTTCGCCGAACGACCGGTAGAACGGCCCCGCGTAGAGCAGCGCCAGCGGCCGCAGCGAACCCGGCGCGTCGGCCCGCAGCAGTTCCCCGGACGGGGCGAGCCGGAAGCCGCCGCCGTCCTGGACCACCGCGCCCAGCATCGCCAGGTACCGCAGCAGCGAGCGCAGGGTCTCCGGGTCCGCCCCCACGGCCTGGGCCAACTGCTCGGCACTGCGCGGGAGTTGCGGGTCCATCGCCTCCGGGACGCCCAGCTCGGCGAAGGCCGCCAGCGCCTGCGTGGTCCACGCCCCGGTCAGCTGCCGCAGCAGCGCCTCGGCGGGCTGCCCGGCGCGGTGCCGGGCCAGGTGCTCCGCCAGCAGCTCCCGGTGGTCGCCGGGCGCGTACAGCTCGACCCGGGCGAAGCCCGCCTTCGAGCCGGCCGGTGCGGTGAAGTACAGCACCGTGCCGTCCTCGTGCGGGTTGTAGCCGCCGCCGTCCGGGCGCGCGCCGTGCCGCTCCCACAGCGCGCACAGGCCGCGCAGCACCAGCGGGTCGGGGCGGTCCACCTCGAAGCCGAGGTGTGCCTCGTGCTGCAACTCCCGTTCCAACTCGGCGAGTTCGGACAGGTCGGAGCCCGGCGGCACGGTCAGCGCGAACACCTCGACCACCCGCTGCTCGCCGTCCGCCCCGGTCACCGGCGGCCGCAGGATGCCCACCTCCAGCCCCGGGGCGTCCCGGCCGTGCCGGGCCGCCAGCCGCTCCCGCACCACCGTGCTCGGCCGGGCCGGGGCGTCGGCCGGCAGCCCGGCGTCGGCGAGCATCCGGTGCAGCGCGTCGGCGTCCGGCGGGAAGACCAGCAGCGCGGTGTGCGCGAACCGGCAGCGGTCGGTCAGTGCCCGCAGCTCCACCCCGTCCAGCCCGGGCAGCAGGGCGCGCAGCAGGGCGGCGGTGTCGTGCCGGCGGACGTGCTCGGCGGCGGCCCGGAGCAACTCCGTGTCGGTGGTGGGCGCGGCGGCGGTGGTGGTCATGGCGAAGTGTCCTCCGGCAGGGTCAGGGAGCGGGTGATGCGTGGGCGAAACGTTTCTGGCGGGGGAGGGGAGGGCGCGCCACCGGCGCGGGCGGGAGCGGGCGCGGGCGCGAGAAGGAGTGGACGCGGGCACGGGCAGGCCCGAACGGCGTGCGTGTGTGCATGCGGATGCGCAAGGCGCCGTCCCCCGATGTTCCCCCGAATCAGTCTGACGCGACGTCAGCCCCGGTGATCCTAACCGCAGTCGGAGCGGCGCCCGGCCCGGCTTCACCCGATCGGCCCGCCGCCCGCACCGACCCGCCGCGAGCCCCGGCCGCAGTGCGCGACACTTCCGGACATTTGTGGACGGAATACTTCCGTCCGGTGCTATCGCAATACTTTCCTGGGGACTCTTGCCAGGGTCATGTCGCATTGATAAATTCGCTCACGGCGCACAAGACCGGTCCGGCGACAGACGATCATTCCTGGCGCATTCATCATGCGGACCAAATCATCACCAACTCCTTGCAAAACAGGCAACCGTTGGGAATTGTGCTGTGGACCCGCACTACGATCCGCTGGATCCGGCCATGCTCGAAAATCCCTATCCGCACTACGCCCGGCTGCGCGAAGAACACCCGATCTTCTGGCACGAGGGCATGAAGTCCTGGGTCCTGACCCGCTACCAGGACTGCCGGGACGTGCTGCGCAACCACGAGGTGTTCGCCCGCGACCGGCGGCGCACCGGGGAGGAGATCCCCGAGTTCCGCCAGAGCCTGCAGACCCTCGACCCGCCCGCGCAGGCCCCGATGCGCTCACTGATCATGAATGCGTTCCACGCCCAGGACCTGCCGGGAGTGGGACTGCGCGCCAGACGGCGCACCGCGGGAATCCTCGACGCACTCGCCGAGCGCGATTCCTTCGACCTGATGCGTGAAGTCGCCGCACCGCTCGCGCTTTCCATCACCGCCGATCTGCTGGGCGTCCGGGAACCCGATCCCGATGATTACGCCGAGATATCCGCGGCCATCGCCGAACGCATGGACGCCGGCCTCAAGCCCGAGAACGCCGCCCGCGGCGACCGCGCCAGAACCAGGCTGAACGCGCTGGCCGAGGAGTGGTTCGCCGACGCGGACGACCGGCCCGGGGTGCTCCGGGACGTCAAGCAGCGGGCCGTCAAGGCCGATCTCCCGCCGCACTACATCTCCAACAGCACCGGCATGATGTTCAACGCCAGCTACGGCACGGTCTACGCCACGGTCGGCAACGTGGTCCTCACCCTCCTGCAACGCCCCGGCCTGCTCCAGGAGTTCGAGGACGCGCGGCTGCTCACCCCCGGTGTCAACGAGCTGATCCGCTACGACGGCCCCGCCCAGGGCACCAGCCGGGTCGCCACCCGGACGGTCGAGATCCACGGCACGACCGTCCGGCCCGGACAGATCGTGCTGACCCTGATGGCGGCGGCCAACCGCGACCCGCGCGAATTCCCCCACCCCGACACCCTGCTGCTCGACCGCACCCCCAACCGTCACCTGGGGTTCGGCTGGGGAACGCACGCGTGCGTCGGGGCCGTGTTCGGCCAGGTGGCGATACGGGAGCTGATCGTCTGCCTGCTCGGCGCACCCGGGAGGCTCCGCCTCGCGGGCCCGCCGACCCGGCGCCCGACGGCGACCGTTCGCAGCCTGGACGTGCTCCCGGTCGCCATCGACCGGTGAGCAGTCCGGCAGCCCGCCCCCGACAGGGGCCCCGGCAGGGAAGGAGCGCGCCATGAGCTACGACCACTGAACCCCGTCCCGGAGCACCGACTGAACAGACGTCGTGAGCAGACGTCAGACGTGGGGCCGGCGCACCGCCCGACGCGGTATGCCGGCCCCACCCCCGGACCCGCCCACCACGCGAAAGAGTGGCCCATGCAGCTGAACAGCCATGACGAGTGGTCGCCGCTGAAGGAGATCGTCGTCGGCTCCGCCGCGAACTACACCTCGCACGACCGCGAGCTCTCCTTCGACCTGTTCTTCCACGAGAACCTGTTCCGTTCCGACTGGGCCTACCCCCGGCTGCGCCAGAACGCCCACGGCCCGGTCGGCGACCGCGCCTGGCGGATCAAGCAGCAGTACGCGGAGGAACTCCACGAGGACGTCGAGGGCCTGGCCGACACCCTCACCGCCCTCGGCGTCACCGTGCACCGCCCCGTCCCGCTGCCCCCCGACGCGGACCCGATCGCCGGGTTCGGCTGGAACGCCGCCCCGGTGCCGCCGCTCAACCTGCGCGACAACACGCTGATCCTCGGCGACGAGATCATCGAGACCGCGCCCGCCATCCGCTCCCGCTACCTGGAGACCCGGCTGCTGGCCCCGGTCTTCACCGAGTACTTCCGGCGCGGCGCCCGCTGGTCCACCATGCCGCGGCCGGTCCTCACCGACGCCTCCTTCGACCTCTCCTACGCCCGCGACACCGAGACCACCCTCGGCGGCCCGACCGAACCGATCTCCGCCCCCCGACCCTCCCCGTACGACGTCGGGTTCGAGATGATGCTCGACGGCGCCCAGTGCCTGCGGCTCGGCCGCGACCTCATCGTCAACATCGCCAACGCCAACCACGCCGCCGCCTGCGACTGGCTGGAACGCCACCTTGGCGGCACCCGCCGCGTCCACCGGGTGCACCGGATGAGCGACAACCACATCGACAGCATGCTGCTGGCCCTGCGCCCCGGCCTCTTCCTGGCCCGGCACGAGGGCCTGCGCGACCTGCTGCCGGAACCCTTCCGCCGCTGGAAGCTGATCGTGCCGCCACAGCCCGAGGAGGCCAACTTCCCGGTGTACGACGACGGCGACCTGGTCCTGACCACCCCCTACATCGACCTCAACGTCCTCTCGGTCGGCCCCGACCGGGTCCTGGTCAACGAGGCGTGCCCGGAACTCGTCAAGGTCCTCGAACACGAGGGCTTCACGGTCGTCCCGGTCCGGCACCGGCACCGGCGGCTGTTCGGCGGCGGCTTCCACTGCTTCACCCTGGACACCGTCCGCACCGGCGGGCTCGAAGACTACGCGGCCTGAACCGGCGGAACGGGACCACGACATGCGCCTGCTGATCGCCAACGAGGTCGACCCGATGCTGTCCTGGGTCGACTTCCGGTCCTACTCGCAGCGGCTGCTCTGGTTCGCCGAGGACGGCGACGTCCTGGTGCTGCCCGTCGCGCCGCCCGCCGCCTTCCTGCGGCACGCCACCTCGCTCACCGGAACCGACCCGGCCTCGCTGACCTTCCTGGTCCCGCCGCCCGGCCGCTACCAGGGCAAGGTGATCGACCCCTACAGCCTGCTCGACCCGGACTTCCTGGACCGGACCGCCGAAGCGCTCGCCGCCGCCCCCGGCCCCGCCACCGGCCTGCTGTCCTGCTGGCCCAGCCCGCTCGTCCCGCGGTACGCCGCCGCCCTGGGCCTGCGCCACCTGGTGCCCGGCGCCGCCTTCATCGACCAGGGCGGCGGCGAACTCGCCAACAGCAAGGCCGAGTTCCGGGCGATCGCGGCCGCCGCCGGCGTCCCGACCGCCCCCGGCGCGGTCTGCCGCAGCAGCCACGAGGCCGCCCAGGAGATCCCCCGGCTGCTGGCCGGCACCGGCGCCGTCCTGGTCAAACAGGCGCACAACGGCGCCGGCGCCGGCAACCAGCTCGTGGTCCGCGACGACGACCACCGCACCGACCACGTCGGCGCGAAACTCCTGCACCGCCTCGCACCCGGCCCCGACGCGATCGCCCACTACCTCGCCGAACACTGGGCCTGGGCCTCCCGGGACGACCGCTACCCCGTGGTGGTCGAGGAGTTCCAGCCCGCCTCGCGCACCGTCTACGCCGAGTACCTGGCCGAGGACACCGGCGTCCGCCCCACCGCCACCGGCGAACTCGACTACCGGGAACGGCGGTTGGTCCGCGAATCCACCCCCGCCCGCGGCCTCCCCGCCGACGTCCGGCAACGGCTGCTGGCCGGCGCCGCCCGGCTCGCCGAGGCCTACCGCGCCCTCGGCTACCGCGGCCACCTCAGCGCCGACGCCGTCGTCGACGCCACCGGCCGCCTGGTCTTCACCGAACTCAACGCCCGCGTCACCGGCTCGCTCCACCTCTACGGGCCGATCGCCGGCCGGGTCGTCGACACCACCCGCCACCCCGGACTCAGCGTCACCCAGCACCGCACCCCCGCCCACTGGCCCGCCCTCGACCTCGACGACTTCCTCGCCGCCGCCACCGCGGCCGACTGCGCCTACCGCCCCGAGACCCGCCGCGGCGTCCTGGTCTCGCTGCCCTCCGTCCCCGGCGTCCGCGGCGGGTTCGACTTCTGCGTCGTCCACCGGGACCGGGCCGAGGAGGACGACGTCCTGCGGCGCCTGGACGGGGCACTGTGCCCGTCCTGACCACCCGGCTGCTCCTCGACACCGCGCCGCTGCGCGACTCACCCGCCTTCCGGCGGCTCTGGCTCGGCCAGGGACTCTCCCAGATCGGCGGGCAGATGACGGTGTTCGCCGTCGCCCTCCAGATCTACCGGCTCACCGGCAGCTCCGCCGCGGTCGGCGCGCTCGGCCTGGCGGTGGCCGTCCCCGTGGTGCTGTTCGCCGCCGTCGGCGGCAGCCTCGGCGACCGCACCGACCGCCGCCGCCTGGTGCTGTGGACCAGCAGCCTGCAGGCCGGCGTCTCCGTGCTGTTCGCCGCCCAGGCCCTGGCCGGCCTGCGCTCGCCCGGTCTGCTCTACCTGCTGGTCGCCCTGCAGTCCCTGGTCGGCAGCGTCAACGCCCCCGCCCGGCGCGCCTGCACCCCCCGGCTGCTGCCCCGCCGCCAACTGGCCGCCGCCGCCGCACTGAACGCCCTGACCATGCAGTTCGGCGCGGTCGCCGGACCGGCCTGCGCCGGACTCGCCGCCGCCACCTGGGGCCTGACCGCCTGCTACCTGCTGGACGCGCTCAGCTTCGCGGCCGCGCTGTACGGCATCGCCCGGCTCCCCGCCATGCCGCCGCAGGGCGAACGCCCGCCCGGCCGCCTCGCCGGAGCCGGCGAGGCCCTCGCCCTGGTACGGAGCCGGGGCGAACTCGCCGGGGCGTTCCTCGCCGACCTGTGCATCGCCCTGGTCGCCTCGCCCGCCGCCCTGCTGCCCGCGCTCTGCGCCGAACGCTTCGGCGGCCACCCGCAGACCCTCGGCCTGCTGGCCGCCGCCGGCGCGGTCGGCGGCGTCCTCGCCTCCGCCTGCTCCGGCCCGGCCGGCCGGATCGCCCGCCCCGGCGGCGCCGCCCTGCTCTGCTGCGCCGCGTACGGCGCGACCGTCGCGGCCCTCGCCGTCACCAGGAGCCTGGAGACCGCACTGCTGCTGCTGGCCCTCGCCGGAGCCGCCGACACCCTGGCGGTGGTCTTCCACTCCACGGTCGTCCAACTCAGCACCCCCGACCGGCTGCGCGGCCGGATCAGCGCGGTCGAGTTCGTGGTCGGCGTCGGCGGCACCCAGCTCGGCCGGCTCCGGGCCGGCACGCTCGGCGCCCTGCTCGGCACCGGCACCGCGATGCTCGGCGGCGGCCTGGCCGCGGTGGCCGCGGCCGCCCTGGTCAGCGTCGCCGCACCGGCCTTCACCCACTACCGCGCCGCCGACGCCCCGGCCGAGGCGTGAGCGCGAGACGACCAGGAGGACTGCCATGCACGTGGTGCTGATCGGTGCCCGGTCGGAGGCGATCGAGGCACTGCTGGCCGACGGCCACACCGTCTCCCTGCTCTACGAGGGCGGCGAGCATCGCCGGGTCGACCCCTACCGCGACCGCCTCGCCCACGCCTGCGCCGTCGACTCCTACCTGGTGGTGGAGTCGCTGTGGTCCGCCCTGCACCACGTCGGCGCGCTCGGCCCCGCCGGACCGGACGGGGACGGGGACGGGGACGGGGCGGACGGAGCCGTGGACGCGGTGGTCTCCGTCCAGGAGCACGGCATGGTGCCCGCCGCCCTGCTGGGCCGCCTGCTCGGCGCCCGGGCGATCGACCCGCAGGTGGCGCTGCGCTGCCGCGACAAGGCCCTGCAGAAAGCGGCCTGGCGGGCCGCCGGCATCCCCACCGCGGACTGGGCCGTCGTCCCCGACGCGGGCCGCGGCAGCGTCGCCCGGGCCGCCGCCGCGGCCGGGGTGGCCGCCCCGTACGTGGTCAAGCCGACCGCCGGAGCGGCCACCATCGGCGTCGCCGCCGCCGACGGACCGGCCGAACTCGACGCGCTCGCCGCCGAGTTGGTGGCGCAGTCGGAGACCAGGCGACGGCTGCTGGTGGAGCACCGGGTGCCCGGCGAGGAGTGGCACCTGGACGGGCTGGTCCGCGACGGCGCCCTCGCGGCCCTGCTGGTCTCGCGCTACCTCGTCCCGCTGATCGAGACCAAGCGCGGCCACCCCGCCGCCACCGTCTCGCTGCTGCCCGCCGACCACCCCGCCCTCTACCGGGAGGCCGCCGAACTCACCGGCCGGGCACTGGCCGCGCTCGGCCACCGCGACGGCGTGTTCCACTTCGAAGTCTTCGGCGGCCCCGGCGAGTTCACCGCGGGCGAACTGGCCGCCCGCCCCGGCGGCCACATGATCGGCGCGCTCGCCGAACGCGTCCTCGGCATCGACCTGTGGGCCGCCGCGGTCCGCGCGGTGACCGGCGACCGGCCGGGCCGCAGCGGCGGACCCGCCGGGCAGGGAGACCCGGGCGGCTCGGGCGGGCGGGTGGTCGGGTTCACCGACATCCCGACCCTCGCCGGAGCGGTCAACCGGCTCGGCCGCGAGCACGTCGAGCGGATCCCCGGCGTGGTCGACGTCGAGATCAAGATCAAGCCGGGCGAGGTGATGCCCGCCATGGACGCCAACTCCGGCATCCGGATCGGCACGGCGCTGGTCGAGGCCGCCACCGAACAGGACTGCCGGGACGCCCTGCTGCGCATCGCCGACCTGGCCGCCGAGCTCAACTCCGCTGCCGGGCCTGACTCCGCTCCCGAGCTCGACTCCGAGCCCGCAGGGGAGCAGCCGCCCCCGCAGCCCCGCACGTCCCCCGACGACAAGGAAGAGTGAACCGGACCCATGAAGTACCAGCCCATCGACCGCGCCCCCGGGGCGTTCCAGCAGGCGGTGCCGCCGCAGGCGATCGAGGAGATGTGCCGGCGCGCCTTCGGCCCCGGCACCGAGGTGCTGACCGCGGTCGAACTCGGCGGCGGCATGTACAACTCCACCTACCGGCTGGAGTTCGCCGACGGCCGGCAGACCGTCCTGCGGGTGGCCCCCGAGCCGGACCGGCAGTTCCGCAGCGAACGCGCCCTGATGCGCAACGAGTACGCGACCGTCCCGTACCTGGCCCCCGTCGCGCACCTGGTGCCGCGGGTGCTGGCCGCCGACTTCACCCACCAGGTGCTGGGCCGCGACCACCTGTTCCAGACCTTCCTGGACGGGCTGCCCGCCCCGCAGGGCCTGCCGCTGCACCCGCGCCCCGCCTGGCGCGGCTTCTACGCCCAACTCGGCACCGTGGCCCGGGAGATCCACGGCGTCCGGGGCCCCTGGTTCGGCCCCGTGGCCGGGCCCGGGCACCGCACCTGGAGCGAGGCCGTCCTGGCCGGTCTGGCCAACATCGCCGCCGACCTGGCCGACACCGGTACGCCGTTCGACGACGTCGAGGAACTGATCGCGCTGGCCGGCCGCCACCGCGCCGTCCTCGACCGGATCACCGAACCCAGGCTCCTGCACGGAGACCTGTGGAACATCAACCTTATGCTTTCCCCGGACGCCCCCGCCCCCGTCATCACCGGCGTCCTGGACTGCGACCGGGCCCACTGGGGCGACCCCGAGGCGGACTGGACGATCTTCATGGCCGCCCGCCGGCCGGGCACCGAACGCGACGCCTTCTGGGACACCTGGGGCCCCCTCGCCACCGACCCCGAGGCCGCCTGGCGCCGCCTGCTCTACACCGCCCGCCACCTCGCGGCGGTCCGCCTGGAGTCCGTCCGCCTGGCCGACCCCGAACAGGCCGCCGCCACCGTGGACGACCTCCAGGCCCTGCTCGACCGCCTGGCACCGGGCGTGCGCTGACACCACCGGGCGTGCGCTGAAACCGGGCGTGCGCTGGAACCGGGCGCCGCCGTCCCGCCGCCACGGGCTGCCGGACCCCGCGCCCGCCCGCCCGCCGGCCCGGTCCGGTCCGGTCCGGCCCGGTTCGGTCAGTCGCCGAGCCGCCGTTCGAGCGGGGTGCGGAAGCGCGGGGTGACGCGGGTGTCGGCGAGCAGGGTGCGCAGGGCGGCGGCCTCGGCGGCGAGGGCGGTGCGGGCCTCGGGGCCGGGGTCGGTGAGCAGTCCGAGCCGGACCTCGCCGTCGGGGCGCTGGGCCCAGCCGCCGACGATCCGGCCGTTCCACCAGGCGGTGGGGCCGAGGTTGCCGGAGCGGTCAACCAGGTCGGGGCGGTGCTCGGGGGAGAGGTACCAGTCGCGGTGCTTCCAGCCCATCGCGGTGGGGTCGAGGGCCGGGAGCAGGGCCGCCCAGGGCGCCGGGTCGGCGACCGGGGCGAGGTCGTCGGGCAGCACGAACCCGGTTGCCCCGCCGGAGAGTTCGACCTCGACGGCCGCGCACGCGGCCAGCGCGGCCCGCACCTCGCGGACGCCCCAGCCGGTCCACCAGACCAGGTCGTCCTCGGTGGCGGGTCCGTGGGAGGCCAGCCACCGCCCGGCCAACTCGGCCTGTGCGGCGGCGCGTTCGGTGGCGGACGGGGCGGCGGGGAGGGGCGGGCCGGGCACCCAGCGGTGCCGGCTGCTGGTCCAGCCGCCCAGTGGGCGGCGGCGGACCAGGGTGCCCTCCATGCCGAGCAGTCGCAGCAGCCGCATGCTGACCGGCTGGGCGGTCTGGTAGGAGGTGCCGACGCCGTAGTCGATGGTCTCGCGCAACTGCGGTACGAGCTCGCCGAGTTGACTTCCCGTCAGGCCGTCGGGCGAGTCGGGGAGCGCGGCGGTCAGCGCCGCCAGGACGGCGTCCTGCGCGCCGGCGGTCCAGGCGGCGTCCCGGCCGGAGGCGGCGAAGTCCTTGAGCAGCCGGGTGCGTTCGGCGGCGGCGGCCTTCGCGGTGGTGGAGGCGTACAGCGCCGGGGCGAGGTCGGCGGGGATCACGAACAGGGTCTTGCGCATGCCGTGGCGGCGCAGCACCGTCCCGTCCGCGTACAGGGCCCGTTCGGTGTCGGCGGTGCCCGGTACGGCCAGCCGGGCCGCGACGGCGAGGAACACCGTGGCGGGGTCGGTGGCGTGCACGGCGACCAGGTCGTCCACCACCTGCTCGGCCCGGTCGGCCGCGGTGCCGGGCGCGAGCCGGTGCCGCCGGGCGAGCCGGGCCCGGCGCTGGTCGTCGTCGAACAGGGGTCGCACCACCACGGGTTCCTCCTCCGGATCGAGGGACCAGCCTGCCATGCCCCCGCCCCGTACCCGGCCGCGACGCGCGACTTCGGCCGGCGGCCCGGGCCGAGGGCGGCGCCCCGGGCTCCGGGAGGGGCGGGCCGGGGCGCCGGGAGGGGCGGGCGTGAAAGTTTCGCGCGGCGGGCCGGTCGGCGGGGCCGGGCGGGACGGCTGCGGGGGCACGGCGGGCTCCCGGCCGGGTGGAAGCGGGGCCTGGGGAAGTGAACGGGCGTGCGGGGGAAGCGAGTTCGGCCGGAAAGCGCCCGCTGAGGGGCGTGTCCCCGCGCGCGGGCCGGCCCCGGGGCGGGCGGCGGCAGGGCCGCGAGCCGGCGTCCCGGGCAGGGTGCGGCAGGGCCGGGACGCGGGTGCGCGGGGCGGGGGACCGGCGGAACGTGCTGGTGCGGCGGTGAACTGTGGTGCTCGGCGGGCCTGTTGGGGCGCTGGTGGCGAGCGGCCCGGGGTCGGCCCGGGGCCGGGGCCGGGGGAGTGGCGGGGAGCGGCCGGGCGGCCGCCCGGGGAGGGGCGGTGTCCATCGAGGTCGGCGGGAGCGCTCCCACGGGTTCTGTCGAACTTCTTGACGGGAGTGCGAGGTCATGGCTTCATATCGGTTGTCCCCGAGCTGAGTTCGGCTCAGCCCGGGCCAAGTATGGGAGCGCTCCCATTGATTGGGAGCGTTTCCGTCGAGTCCGTCCCCCACCCGAAAGGACTCCCTTACCGTGTCGTCGAACCTGACGCGCCGTCTCCGGACGGCGGCAGCGGCTGCGGTGCTCAGCGCCGCGACCGTCCTCCCCCTTGCCATGTCGACCACCGCCGCCCACGCGGCGACCCGTGTGGACAACCCCTTCGTCGGCGCCGGGGTCTACGTGAACCCCGAGTGGGCCGCCCACGCGGCCGCCGAGCCGGGCGGTTCGGCTGTCTCCAACCAGCCCACCGCCGTCTGGATGGACCGCATCGCGGCCATCAGCGGCGGCAACGGTGTGATGGGTCTGCGCGACCACCTGAACGCCGCGGTGCAGCAGGCCGCGGGCAAGCCGTACGTGTTCCAGGTCGTCATCTACGACCTGCCGGGCCGCGACTGCGCCGCCCTGGCCTCGAACGGCGAGCTCGGCCCCGACGACCTGCCGCGCTACAAGAGCGAGTTCATCGACCCGATCGCCGCGATCCTGGCCGACCCGGCCTACGCGAACCTGCGGATCGTCACCACGATCGAGATCGACTCGCTGCCGAACCTGGTGACCAACGCGGGCGGCACCGCCACCGCGACCGCCGCGTGCGACACCATGAAGGCCAACGGCAACTACGTCAACGGCGTGGGCTACGCGCTCGCCAAGCTCGGCGCGATCTCCAACGTCTACAACTACATCGACGCCGGTCACCACGGCTGGCTGGGCTGGGACTCCAACCTGCAGCCCGCGATCGACATGATGAAGCAGGCCGCCACCGCGTCCGGCGCGACGGTCAACGACGTCCAGGGCTTCATCACCAACACCGCCAACTACTCGGCGCTGCACGAGCCCAACTTCACCATCGACGACACGGTGAACGGCACCTCGGTCCGCCAGAGCAAGTGGGTCGACTGGAACCGCTACGTCGACGAGGCGTCCTTCGCCAAGGCGTGGCGGACCAAGGCGATCGCGTCCGGGTTCAACTCGAACATCGGCATGCTGATCGACACCTCCCGCAACGGCTGGGGCGGCGCGAACCGTCCGGCCGGCCCGGGCCCGAAGACCTCGGTCGACGCGTACGTCGACGGCGGCCGCATCGACCGCCGCTTCCAGGCCGGCAACTGGTGCAACCAGTCCGGTGCGGGCCTCGGCGAGCGTCCGAAGGCCGCCCCCGAGGACGGCATCGCCGCGTACGTGTGGGTGAAGCCTCCGGGTGAGTCGGACGGCGCGAGCTCGGCCATCGCCAACGACGAGGGCAAGGGCTTCGACCGGATGTGCGACCCGACGTACACCGGCAACGCGCGCAACAACAACAACATGTCGGGCGCCCTGGCCAACGCCCCGGTCGCGGGCCACTGGTTCTCGGCCCAGTTCCAGGAGCTGCTGAAGAACGCCTACCCGGCGCTCGGCACCGGCGGCACCACCGACACCACCGCGCCGACCGCCCCGACCGGCCTCGCGGCGACCGCGACCTCCAGCAGCGTCGCGCTGACCTGGACCGCCTCCACCGACAACGTCGGCGTGACCGGCTACGACGTGTACCGCGGCGGCACCCTGATCGGGTCCACCAACAGCACCTCGTTCTCCGACACCGGCCTGACCGCCTCCACCGCGTACTCGTACACGGTCAAGGCGAAGGACGCGGCCGGCAACGTCTCCACGGCCTCCGCGGCGCTCAGCGTCACCACCTCCGCCGGTGGCACCACCGACACCACCGCCCCGACCGCCCCGACCAACCTGGCGGCCACCACCACCTCCAGCAGCGCTTCGCTGACCTGGGGCGCCTCCACCGACAACGTCGGCGTGACCGGTTACAACGTGTACCGCGGCGGCACCCTGATCGGGTCCACCACCAGCACCTCGTACACCGACTCGGGCCTGAGCGCCGCCACCGCGTACTCGTACACGGTCAAGGCCAAGGACGCGGCCGGCAACCTCTCCGCCGCCGCGGCCGTCACCGCCACCACCCAGGCCGGCACCGGCACCGGCAGCGCCGGCTGCACCGCCACCTACAAGGTCAGCAGCGACTGGGGCGCCGGCTTCAACGCCGACGTCACCGTGACCGCGGGCAACACCGCGATCAAGTCCTGGAAGGTCACCTGGACCTACGCGGGCAACCAGCAGGTC
Source organism: Kitasatospora sp. NRRL B-11411 (assembly GCF_000721345.1). Lineage (NCBI taxonomy): Bacteria > Bacillati > Actinomycetota > Actinomycetes > Kitasatosporales > Streptomycetaceae > Kitasatospora > Kitasatospora sp. NRRL B-11411. The sequence goes on from NZ_JOGH01000035.1 coordinate 34,378, forward strand.
ACCAACCTGTGGAACGGCACCGTCAGCCAGTCCGGCCAGTCCGTGACGGTCAACAACGCCGGCTACAACGGCGCGGTCGCCGCGAACGGCACCACCAGCTTCGGCTTCGGCGCCAGCTACTCCGGCAGCAACGCCGTCCCGACCCTGACCTGCACCGCCACCAGCTGACACCAGGCAGCCGGTAGCACGCAGCGGGTAGCGGCCGAGCCCGACTGACGCGGGACGAAGCCGCAGCGCACCACCCCGAAGGCGCCGCCCACCTGCAGAGTCTGCAGGTGGGCGGTTGCCGTTCCCGGGCCGGGCGATCCGGGAAGACCTCAACTCCCCAGCCGGAAAGCGGTGTTGACCAGGGCGACGTGGGTGAACGCCTGCGGGGTATTGCCCAGCTGGCGCCGGGCCAGCGGGTCCCACTGCTCGCTGAGCAGCCCCAGGTCGTTGGCCAACGAGGCCGTCCGGACGAAGAGTTCGCGCGCCTCGGCCCGGCGCCCGATCACCGCCAGCGCGTCCGCCAGCCAGAACGAGCAGGCCAGGAACGCCCCTTCGGAACCGGTCAGGCCGTCCGCCGCCCCCGTCCGGTAGCGGCGCACCAGCCCGCCGTGGTCCAGGTCGCGCCGGACGGCCTCCACGGTGCGCACCACCCGCTCGTCGTCCGGCGGCAGGAAGCCGGTGGTGGCGACGAACAGCGTGGCGGCGTCCAGCTCCGTCGCCCCGTACGAGCGGACGAACACCTTGCGGCGCGGGTCGACGGCCCGCTCGCACACCTCGGCGTGCACCGCGTCGCGCAGCGCCCGCCACTGCTCCAGCGGGGCGGGCAGGCCGGTGGCCTCGGCCATCCGCACCGCCCGGTCGGCGGCCACCCAGGCCATCACCTTGGAGTGGGTGAACTGCCGCCGCCCGCACCGCACTTCCCACAGCCCCTCGTCGGGCTCCCGCCAGCGGGCGGCCAGCGAGCCGAGCAGGGTGCGCAGCAGGCCCCAGACCTGCCGCTCCATCGGCAGGCCGGCCCGCAGCGCCAGGTCGAGGGTGTCCACCACCTCGCCGTAGACGTCCAGCTGGAGCTGCCCGACGGCCGCGTTGCCGAACCGCACCGGCCGCGAGCCGAGGTGCCCGGGCAGCCAGTCGGCCTCGGTCTCCGGCAGGCCGCGCTCCCCGGCCACCCCGTACACCGCCTGCACGTCGGACGGGTCGCCGGCCACCGCCCGCAGCAGCCACTTGCGCCAGGCCGCCGCCTCCTGCCGGAAGCCGCCGCGCAGCAGCGCCGAGAGCGTCATCGCGGAGTCGCGCAGCCAGCAGAACCGGTAGTCCCAGTTGCGCTCCCCGCCCGGCACCTCGGGCAGCGAGCTGGTCGGTGCGGCGACGATCCCGCCGGTCGGCTCGTACGCCAGCGCCTTCAGGGTCAGCAGCGAGCGCAGCACCGCGTCCCGCCACTCGCCCCGGTAGCTCAGCTGACCGGCCCAGGCGCGCCAGTCGGCCAGCGTCGCGGCCAGCAGCGCCTCCGGGTCGGTGCGCGGGGCGGTGGCCAGGTGGGAGGGCTGCCAGGTCAGCACGAACGGGACCCGCACGCCGGGCAGCGCGGTGAACTCGGAGACGGTGGCCAGCCCGGCCCCGGTGCCCGGTCCGGCCGCGGATCCGTTCGCGCCGTAGGTGTGCACGCCGGGCGGGACGCGCAGCCAGGCGGCGTCCGGCCCGGCGACGGCCACCCGGTGGTGCTCGGTGCGGCGCACCCACGGGTCGACCCGGCCGTGGTGGAAGCGCAGCCGCAGCTCGCCGCGGACCGGGACGGCGCCGCTGACGCCCTCGACGATCCGCACCAGCCGCGGGGCGCGGTCCCGGTGCGGCATCAGGTCGGTCACCTTCACCTCGCCGTCCGGGGTGCGCCAGCGGGACTCCAGCACCAGGGTGTCGCCGAGGTAGCGGCGCCCGGTGCAGTCGCCCGCGCCGAGCGGGGCGATCCGCCAGGCGCCGTGCTCGGGGGTGCCGAGCAGTGCGGCGAAGCAGCTGGGGGAGTCGAAGCGGGGCAGGCAGAGCCAGTCGACCGAGCCGTCCCTGCCGACCAGGGCGGCGGTCTGGAGATCGGAGAGGAGCGCGTAGTCCTCGATGCGACCGCCCATGGGGGTGATTCTGCGCCGATCGCGGGCCACCGCCACACGGGACGCGCCACGCCACCGTTCGGACGCCGCGGCTTGCGGCGCAGATCGCAGGTGTAGGAAGATCTTTATGTCCTCTTGCCATTTTCGACTGCCACGCCGGAAGGCCGGAAGGAGTGCCGTCATGGCGCGTCCGAACTGGGTGCCCGCAGGGACCGACCTCGACAAGCCGAACGCGGCCCGGGTGTACGACTACTACCTCGGCGGTTCGCACAACTTCGAAGTCGACCGGCAGATGGCGCGCAAGGCGATCGAGCTCTGGCCCGACCTGCCGAAGATCATGCGGGCGAACCGGGCCTTCCTGCGCCGCGCCACCCAGTTCGCGGCCGAGGAGGGGATCAGCCGCTTCCTGGACATCGGCTCCGGCATCCCCACCTTCGGCGCCGTCCACGAGGTGGCCCGCGAGTACCAGCCCGACGCCCGGGTCGTCTACGTCGACATGGACCCGGTCGCGGTCGCCCACAGCCGCCTCATCCTGGCCGACGACCCGCGCTGCCGGATCGTCGACGCCGACCTGCGCAACACCGACGACCTGCTGGCCCGCCCCGAGGTCGAGGAACTGCTCGCCCCCGGCGAGCCCGTCGCGGTGATCCTGAACGCCGTCATGCACTTCGTCACCGACGCGGACCACCCCGACCGGATCCTCACCAAGCTCCGCGAGGCGCTGCCCAGCGGCAGCATGCTGATCCTCTCGCACGCCTCCCTGGAGGGCCGCCCCGACCAGGCCGGCTCCCACCAGAGCCTGTACCGCTCCACCCCCACGCCGCTCACCATGCGCAGCCGCGAGCAGATCACCGCCTTCTTCGAGGGCTACGAGCTGGTCGAGCCCGGCGTCGTCTACCTGCCCGAGTGGCACCCCGACGACGAGGCGTCGGTCGGCCCGCACCCCGAGCGGATGACGGGCATGGCCGGCGTCGGGCGCCTGTCGTGAACGAGTCACCCGGCCCGGACGGGGTGCCCGACCCGGACCCCCGGACGGTGACCGGGCCGGCCGACACGGACGCACCGCCCGGCGCGGACGGGGTGCCCGGTCAGGACGGGGTGCCCGGTGCGGACGCCGCCGGGTTCCACGAGGCCTGGGCGGCCATGCTCCGCACCGGGCACGGCGCCGCGGTCCGCCCCGGCGTGCTCAACCCGCTGATCGCCCGCACCTCCGAACTGCTGCACCGCGCCGCCCGGGAGCACCCGTTCCGCCCCGACCTGGCCGGCCAGGTCGGGGCGCTGCTCATCGACAACCAGTTCACCGACCCGCAACTGCTCGCCGACGCCGTCCAGTTGCTCCAGCGCCGCCCCGTCCCCGACGGCCGCGGCCCGGAGCTCGGCGGCGCCTTCGCGGCCGGCTGGGCGGCCGCCCTGCGCGAGCGCACGCTGCGCGAGCAGGAAGCGATCCGGCTGGCCGCCGACACCGCCCGGCAGGAGGTCGAGAAGGCCCTGCGGGTCTCCGAGGCCCGCTTCCGCGCCCTGTTCGAGTCGGCGGCGATCGGCATCGGCCTCGGCGACACCGACGGCAACATCCTGGCCGTCAACCGGGCCCTGGGCGAGATCTTCGGCGGCGGCCCCGAGGACATGCGGGGCGTGCGGGTCAACGACCTGGTCCACCCCGAGGACACCCCCGGCGTGTGGGAGGCCTACGAGGAGCTGATCAGCGGCAAGCGCGAGTACTTCCAGTTCGACAAGCCGTACTACCGGCGCGACGGCGAGGTGGTGTGGACCCACCTGACCGTCTCGCTGATCCGCGACGACGACGGCGCGCCGCTCTACCAGGTCGCCATGCTGGAGGACGTCACCGACCGCTACCGCCTGCAGGAGCGGCTGCGCCACCAGGCCACCCACGACCCGCTGACCGGCCTGCCCAACCGGGCCGCGTTCTTCGAGCGCCTGGAGAAGCTCTTCGAGGACCCGGAGCCGGACGTCCGCTTCGGCCTGTGCTACGTCGACCTGGACGGCTTCAAGATCGTCAACGACAGCCTCGGCCACGACATGGGCGACCAGCTGCTGACCGTGGTGGCCGGCCGGCTGGAGAACGCGCTCAGCCCGCTCGGGCACATGGTGGCCCGGCTCGGCGGCGACGAGTTCGTGGTGCTGCTGGAGAACTGCCGCGGCGAGCAGGAGGCCGTCGCCGCCGCCAAGACCGTCCTCGCCGCGCTCACCAAACCCGTGGTGATCGGCGACCACCGGCTGGCCGTCGGCGCCAGCGTCGGCGTGCTGGAGCGGCGGATCGCCACCACCACCCCCGGCGCCGCCGTCCGGGCCGCCGACCTCACGCTCTACCGCGCCAAGGAGGCCGGCCGCGGCCGCTGGACGCTGTTCGACCCCAAGGAGAACGCGCGCGCCGTCAGCCGGTACGCCGTCTCCGTGCGGATGCCCGCCGCCCTGGACCGCGGCGAGTTCTTCATCGACTACCAGCCGATGGTCGACCTCTCCTCCGGCGTGATGACCGGCGTCGAGGCACTGGTGCGCTGGCGCCACCCGCAGCTCGGGGTGCTCGGCCCGGAGGAGTTCGTCGGCGTCGCCGAGGAGACCGGCCTGATCATGCCGCTCGGCCGCTGGGTCCTGGAGCAGGCCTGCGAGCAGGCCGCCGACTGGGTCGCCCGGTTCGGCGACCGGGCCCCCCGGCTCAGCGTCAACCTGGCCGTCCGGCAGGCCCGCAACGCCGGGCTGGTCGGCGACATCGAACGCACCCTGCGCAGCACCGGCCTCGACCCGTCGATGCTCCAGCTGGAGATCACCGAGTCGACCGTGGTCGGCCCCGAGGACGAGGCGCTCAAGGCGCTGCACGCCCTGGTCGACATGGGCGTCTCGCTCTCCGTCGACGACTTCGGCACCGGCTGGTCCAACCTCGCCTACCTGCGCGACTTGCCCGTCTCCAACCTCAAGATCGCCGGCTCCTTCGTCGGCGACCTGCACGACCCCGCCAAGGACACCCACCTCGGCTGGCGGATCGTCAGCGGCCTCGTCTCGCTCGCCCACACCCTCGGCCTGTCGGTCACCGCGGAGGGCGTGGAGAGCCGCGCCGACGCCGAACGCCTGCGCCTGATGGGCTGCGACCTCGCCCAGGGCTGGCACTTCGGCCGCCCCGTGCGCCCCGCCGAGATCGCCCGCCGGATCGCCGAGGCCGAGACGTTCGAGAACGGGCCGTCCGAGAGCAGGTCGTTCGAGAACGGGCCGTCCGAGAACGGGTCGCCCGAGAGCGGGTCGCCCGAGAGCGGGACGTCCGAGACCTTCGAGTCCGGCCCCGAGAGCTGAGACCTCGCCGCCGGCCCCCTCCGCGCGGGTCCCGGCCCGGGTTGGCAGTTTCGGACACGGTGCCGGACCGCCCGGGCGCTCCGGACCCCCGGACCTTCCGTTCCCGGGACGGCCGGGCCGGCGGAGCGCCCGGAGCATGCGGCAGAAACGGACAAAGGTGGGCGAAGGGGGTTGACGGCCCGTCGGCGGCGGGCGCACGATGAGGACCTGGCACCGCCGGTACGGGGCACTCTTCCCGAACCCGCCGAGCGGGCCGCGCACGGCGCACCACGCGCCCCGGACGTCGATCGCCCTTCTGCGGCGCCGACCGTCCCGACGGGGGACCGGCAGGGAGACCGGGCAGCGGGGGAGCACCGGGGGGAGCACCACCACCGCGGCGACGTCCTGACGCCCCGGCACACCGACGCCTCGACGCGCCGGCGTCCCCGACCGCCGCACCCGTCCTCCGTGCGGGCACCGACCTGCCCGCTTCCGCCTCGGCGAAGAGGCACACCGCGATGAGCGCCACCCTGCCCACCGGGCAACCCCCAGCCAACCACGCACTGCCGGACGGCAGTTCACCCACCGACGCCCGCCCCCGGCGGCGGGCCGCCGACCGGATCGCCGACCACGCGCCGATGCGCCGCACCGGCGACCGGGCCCCCGCCCGGCCGCTGACCCGCGGGCCCAGCCGGCGCTCCGGCGACTACCGGACCCGACACACCGTCAGCCTGGTCGTCCCCGCCCGGGACGAAGCCCGCAACATCCCCTGGGTGTTCGAGCAGATCCCCAGCTGCGTCGACGAGGTCATCCTGGTCGACGGCGCCTCCCGGGACGCCACCGTCGCCATGGCCCGCACCTGCCGCCCCGCCGTCCGCAACGTCGCCCAGAGCGCCCCCGGCAAGGGCAGCGCGCTGCGCACCGGATTCGCCGCCGCCACCGGCGAGTACATCGTGATGATCGACGCGGACGGCTCGATGTGGCCCGGCGAGATCCCGCACTTCCTGCACTTCCTCGACCACGGCTACGACTTCGTCAAGGGCTCCCGCCGGATGGCCGGCGGCGGCTCGCTCGACCTCACCCCGCTGCGCGCGCTCGGCAACAAGGCCCTGCTGCTGGTCGTCAACCGCCTCTACGGCGGCCTGCTGACCGACCTGTGCTACGGCTACTGCGCGTTCCGCCGCGACTTCCTCGCCGAACTCGACCTGCGCGCCACCGGGTTCGAGATCGAGGCCGAGATGATCGCGCACGCGCTGCGCTCGGGACTGCGGATCGCCGAAGTCCCCAGCCTGGAACTCCCCCGCCGCAGCGGACGCTCCCACCTGCACGCCGTCTCCGACGGCCGCAGAGTGCTGCGCACCCTGCTCGCCGAACGCCCCGGCGCGGGGGAAGGACGATGAACGGCCGCGACCGGCGCCACCGCGCGGCCTGCCCGCCGCCCGCCGCACCCGCCTCGCCGCACACCCCCGTCACCGTGGTCGAACTCGACCTGGCCGACCCGGGCGAGGTGCGCTCGCCCGGCGGCCGCGGCCCCGCCGCCCCCGACGGACGCGTGTCGGCGTTGGTGCGGCTGCACGGACACCCGCTCGGCATGGTGCACGCCACCGGGACGAGCGGCCGGCCCGCCGCGCTCGCCCGGGCGCTGGCCGCCGCCGCTCATCGGGAACTGGGCGCCCCCGCAGTACCGGACGCCCCCGCAGCACCGGGCGAGCGCGGCGGGCCGGAAGGGCGGTCGGCGCGGCGGCCGGCGCCGCGGGCGGCCCGCTGCCCGGCCGGCGGGATGAGCGTGGTGATCTGCACCCGGGACCGCACCGAACTGCTCGCCGACTGCCTGGACTCCGTCCTGCGGGCCGCCGACACCCTCACCGCGGCCGGCCCCGGCGGGACGGTCGAAGTCCTGCTGGTCGACAACGCCCCCGCCGGGCCCGACACCGAACGGCTGGTCGCGGAGCGCTACCCCGGCCGGATCCGCTACCTGCGCGAACCCGCCCCCGGACTCTCCCGGGCCCGCAACCGCGGCCTGGCCGCCGCCCGCGGCACGCTCTGCGCCTTCACCGACGACGACGCCCTCGCCGACCCCGGCTGGCTGGCCGCCCTGGCCGCCGCGTTCGCCGCCGACCCCCGCGCCGGCTGCGTCACCGGACTCGTCGTCCCCGCCGAACTCGACACCCCCGCCCAGCAGTTGTTCGAACGCTACGCCGGGACGGAACGCGGCTGGACCCCCCGCGACTGGAACCTCGACGCCCCCGGCGCCGGACCGCTCGACCGGTACTCCACCGGACGCTGCGGCATCGGCGCGAACATGGCCTTCCGCACCGAACTGCTGCGCACCCTCGGCGGGTTCGACCCCGCCACCGGCACCGGCACCCCCGCCCGCGGCGGCGAGGACCTGCTCGCCTTCCACCTCGTCCTGACCGCCGGACACACCGTCGCCTACCGGCCCGACGCCGTCGTCTGGCACCGCCACCGGCGCACCCTGCACGCCCTCACCGTCCAGGTCAGCGGCCTCGGCATCGGCTTCGGCGCCTACCTCGCCGCCGCCCTGCGCCGCCACCCCGCGCTGCTCGGCGACCTGCTGCTGCGACTGCCCGCCGGAGCGATCGGCTGGCACCGCGGCCACCGGCCCCCCGCCGCGGACACCCCCCTCGACCGCCGCCGCCTGCGCGCCCTGCGCCGGATGGAACGCCGCGGCCTCGCTCAGGGACCGCCCCGCTACCTCTACACCCGCCGACAGCAGCACCGCACCCCCGGCGGAGGCTGACCGACCATGAACACCCCGACCGCACCCCCCGTCCGGGTCGCCGAACTCGACCTCGCCCGCCCCGGCGAACTCCACCGCCCCGGCCACCGCACCCCCTACCACCCCACCGGCCCCACCCTCGCCCTCGTCCGCTCCGCCGGCCACCCCCTCGGCACCGTCACCGCCGACGCCGACCGCCCCGACCACCTGCACGCCGCGCTGTACGCCGCGGCGCGGCAGCGGTTCGGGGCGGGCGGGGAGCAGCCGGAGGACGGTGCCGGTACGGCCGGGCCGGTGGTCAGCGTGGTGGTCTGCACGCACAACCGGCCCGAACTGCTGGTGCGCTGCCTGGACTCGCTGCTGCGCGGCGGCTACCCGTCCCTCGACGTGATCGTGGTGGACAACGCGCCCGCCGACGACGCCGTCCGGCACCTGCTGCCGCAGCGGTACGGGGACCGGGTGCGGTACGTGCGCGAGCCGGTGGCGGGGCTGGCCCGGGCCCGGAACCGGGGGCTGGCGGCGGCCCGGGGCGGGATCTGCGCGTTCGCCGACGACGACCTGATCCTCGACGAGCGGTGGGTGCCCGCCCTGGTCGCCGGGTTCCGGGCGGCCCCCGGCCCGGCCTGCGTGACCGGCCTGGTGATGCCGGCCGAGCTCGACACCCGGGCCCAACTGCTCCTGGAACGCTACAGCGGCTACGGCAAGGGGTTCGCCCCCCGGGACTACACGCTGCGCACCCGGACCGGCGACCCGCTGTACCCGTTCGCCACCGGACGGCTCGGCACCGGCGCCAACATGGCCTTCCGGACCGACGTGCTGCGGGCCGTCGGCGGGTTCGACCCCGCGACCGGCACCGGCACCCCCGCGTACGGCGGCGAGGACCTGCTCGCCTTCCTCCAGGTGCTGGCCGCCGGACACACCGTCAGCTACCGGCCCGACGCGCTGGTGTGGCACCCGCACCGGCGCGCCCTGGACACCCTGCCGCCGCAGGCGTTCGGCCTTGGCGCGGGCTTCGGCGCCTACCTGGCCGCCGCCGTCCGCCGCCAACCCCGGCTGCTGGCCGGGCTGCTGCCGCTGCTGCCGCGCGGCCTGTGGCGCACCGCCCACCGGGGCACGGCCCCGGCCGGAGCCGACGACCCGCTGCTGCGGGCACTGCGCCGCCGGGAACTGCTCGGCCTGCTGTACGGCCCGCTCGGCTACCTGCGCAGCCTGCACGCCCAACACCGCACCGACCGGCAACGGCACCCGAGGCGGCCCGCGGACGGGGCCGGGCGATGAGCACCGGCGCCCGGATCCGGCCCCACCCCGCCGCGGAACCCTGCACGTGCGGCTACCCGACGCTGCTGCGGGCCCGGGTCCGGGCGCTGACGGCCCGCTCCCGGCAGGAGCCGCTGCTGCACAACGGCCACCTGCTGGCCGCGAGTTCGCTGCTGTCGGCCGGACTGGGCTCGCTGTTCTGGGTGCTCGCCACCCGCTCCTACAGCGCCGCCGAGGTCGGCCGCAGCTACACCGCGCTGTCCGCGACGATGTTCCTGTCCACGCTCGGCAGCCTGAACCTCGGCGACGCCCTGGTGCGGTTCGTCCCCACCGCCGGACGCCGCACCCGGAGCCTGGTGCTGCGCTGCTACCTGGTCGCCGCGGCCGGCAGCGCCGTCGTCGCCGTCGCGTTCCTGCTGCTCGTCCCGGTCGTCGCACCCGCGCTCGGCGAACTGCGCCGCCCCGTGCTGGCCGTCGCGTTCGTCGCCGCCACCGCCGGGTACGCCGTGTTCGTGCTCCAGGACGGGGCGCTCACCGGCGTCCGCCGGGCCGGCTGGGTGCTCGGCGAGAACACCCTGTTCGCGGTCGCCAAGGCCGCACTGCTCGCGCTGTGCGCCGCGCTGGCCGTCGGCACCGGCATCCTGGTCTCCTGGGCCGCCGCCCTGGTCCTGGCCATCGCCGCCACCAACCTGGTGCTGTTCCGCAGCGCCGTCCCCGCCCACCAGGCCGCCCCCGCCGCGGACACCGGCGGCCCCCGCCCGCCCGAACGGATCGCCCGCTGGGCCGGGGCCGACTACCTCGGCAACCTGTTCACCTTCGCCGGGACGACCGTGCTCCCGCTGATGGTGCTGGACCGGCTCGGCGCCGACGGCAGCGCCTACTACTCGCTGGCGTACGTCATCGCCTCCACCCTGTACGTCGCCGCGTTCAGCATGGGCCACTCGCTGGTCGTCGAAGGCACCCGCGACCCGGCCCGGCTCGCCGAGCACGCCCGCCGCCTGCTGCGCCACTCCACCCTGCTGGTCACCGCCGCCGCCCTGCCGATCGCCGCCGCCGCACCCTGGATCCTCGGCCTGTTCGGCCCCGACTACGCCGCCCGCGGCAGCACCGCGCTGCGCCTGATGGCGCTGTCCGCGATCCCCAACACGGTGCCCAACGTGGTCCTGCAGATCGCCCGGGTCCGCCGCGCACTGCCCTGGATGGTCGGCATCCGGCTGGCCTTCGCCGCCACCGTCGTCGCCCTGACCGCCGCCCTGCTGCCGCCGTTCGGCCTCACCGGCATCGGCGCCGCCTGGCTGATCGCCGAATGCGCGATCGCCCTGCCGCTGCTCGCCGCCCTGCCCCGCCTGCTGGCCCCCGCGCCGGCGTCCGGGCGCCCCCGCCCCGAGGAGGAGCCGACATGAGCACCAGCCCCGCCCCGACCGCCGCCGAGCTGACGGTGGCGATCTGCGCCTACACCCCGGACCGCTGGACCCTGCTGCAGGCCGCCGTCGACTCGGTGCGACGGCAGAGCCCGCCGCCCGGCGAACTGCTCCTGGTCATCGACCACAACGACCGGCTGGAGCGGATGGCCCGCGAGCTGCCCGACGTCACGGTGCTCGCCAACCGCGAACGGCCCGGCCTGTCCGGGGCCCGCAACACCGCGCTCGCCGCCGCCCGCGGCACCGTCACCGCCTTCCTCGACGACGACGCCGCCGCCCGCCCCGGCTGGACCGCCGCCCTGCTCGCCGCCTACCGCGACCAGGACGTCCTCGGCGCCGGCGGACTCGTCGCCCCGCACTGGCAGCACGGCCGCCCCCGCTGGTTCCCGCCCGCCTTCGACTGGGTGGTCGGCTGCAGCCACAGCGGCATGCCCCGGCAACCCGGCGACGTCCGCAACCTGATCGGCGCCAACATGTCCTTCCGGACCGCGCCCGCCCGCGCCGCCGGCGGCTTCCGCACCGAACTCGGCCGGGTCGGCCGCCACCCCGCGGGCTGCGAGGAGACCGAACTGTGCCTGCGCCTGACCGCCCGCCACCCCGGCACCCGGATGCACTACGACCCGGCCGCCGCCGTCCGCCACCAGGTGCCCCGGCAGCGCGCCACCCCCCGCTACTTCGCGGCCCGCTGCCTCGCCGAGGGCCGCTCCAAGGCCCTGGTCGCCCGCCGGAGCGGCCCCGGCCCCGCCCTCGCCAGCGAACGCGCCTACCTGCGCCGCACCGTCCCCGCCGCCCTGGGCACCGCCCTGCGCCACGGCCGGCTCGGCACCGCCACCGCCCTCACCACCGGCGTCCTGCTCACCACCGGAGGCTACCTCCTGGGAAGGGCACGGCAGTTGACGGACCGTCAGAACGACGGTGCGCGACAGGGACGGGGTGCGCCATGAGCGTCGCCCCCGTGCTGCTCTACCACTCGGTGTCCGACGACCCGCCGCCCTGGCTCGCCCCCTACACCGTCGCCCCGCACACCTTCCGCGCCCAACTCGACCGCATCCAGGACGCCGGACTGTCCGTCGTCCCGCTCGCCCGGCTGGTCACCGCCCTGCACGGCGGCCCGCCACTGCCCGCGCACTGCGCGGTGCTCACCTTCGACGACGGCTACGCCGACTTCTACTGGACGGTCGCCCCGATCCTCTCCGACCGCGGCCTGCCCGCCACCGTCTACCTCACCACCGGCGCCGTCCACGCCCCCGGCGCGCTCCCCGGCGGCAGCCTGCTGCCCCCCACCCCCATGCTCAACTGGCGGCAGGTCGCCACCCTCGACGCCCTCGGCCTGGAGATCGGCGGCCACTCCCGCACCCACCTCCCGCTCGACACCGCCCGCCCCGACCGGCTCCGGCAGGAAGTCGCCGGCAGCAAACGCGAGTTGGAGGACGCCCTCGGCCACCCCGCCACCGCCTTCGCCTACCCCCACGGCTACCACAGCCCCGCCGTCCGCCGCGAAGTCGCCCGGGCCGGCTGGACCTCCGCCGCCGCCGTCGGCAACGCGCTCAGCTCCGCCGCCGACGACCCGCTGCGGATCTGCCGCCTGATGGTCCTGAACACCACCACCCCCCGCACCTTCGAGGACTGGATCCACCTGCGCGCCACCCGTACCGGCCCGCTCCGCGACAGCGCCGCCACCCTCGGCTGGCGCGCCTACCGCCGCCTGCGCGCCCGCCTCGGCCGCCCCACCGGCGGACCGCCGCGCCAGTGACCCCCGGCCAGGAGCCCGCCGTGACCGCACCCGCCAGGACCGCACCCGCCACCGACCCCCCGGCCGGCGCCACCCCGCTGCGCCCCGCCGACCGCCGCCCCGACCGCCGCCCCGTCGCCACCCGGACGGCCACCCCCCGGCGGGCCCGGACCGTCCGCTACGCCCTGCCGCTCGCCGTCCTGCTCTGGCTGACCGCCCTGCGCACCACCCGCCTCGACCGGATCGGCGACCTCGGCCTGCTCCAAGCCCTCCCGCCCACCTACTACGCCGCGCTCGCCGTCCTCACCGCCGGCTTCCTCACCGCCCTGCGCACCCCCTGGCTGCCGCAGCGCCACCTCGCCCGGTACGTCCTCGCCCTGATCGCCTTCGTGCACGCCACCCCCAGCCTGCTCTACCCCACCCTGCGCTACTCCTGGGCCTGGAAGCACATCGCCGTCGTCGACGCGATGCTCCGCCACGGCGGCACCGTCCCCGACGCCGGAAAGCTCGACGTCTACAACCAGTGGCCCGGCTTCTTCGCCCTCCACGCCCTCGTCCTGCGCGCCACCGGCCTGCACTCCGCCCTCGGCTACGCCTCCTGGTACCCGCTGATCGCCAACCTGCTGCTGCTCGGCCCGCTGCTGCTGCTCTTCCGCAGCCTCACCCGCGACCGCCGCCTGGTCTGGTGCGCCCTGTGGCTCTACTACGCCACCTCCTGGGTCGGCCAGGACTACTTCTCCCCGCAGGCCTTCGCCTACCTGCTGTACGTCACCGTCATCGCCCTGACGATGCGTCAACTCTCGCTGCGAGGACGGGAAGCGGGGAGATTCGGCTGGCGGGCCGGCCCGTACGCGCTGCTGCTGGTGCTGATCGCCGCGATCGCCTCCTCGCACCAGCTCACCCCCGTCATGCTGGTCAGCTCGCTCGCCGTCCTCGCCCTGCCCCGCCGCAACCGCCGCACCGTGCTGCCCGTCCTCGCCGCCGCCCTCGCCCTCACCGTCGCCTGGGACGCCACCGTCGCCCGCCCGTTCGTCGCCGCCAACCTGCACAGCCTGATCGCCGCCCTCGCCGCCCCCGACCGCAACGCCGTCTCCGGCCTCGCCCAACTCGGCGCCGCCGCCCCCGGACAGGTCCTCGCCTCCTGGACCGACCGGGCCACCACCGCCGCCGTCCTGCTGCTCGCCCTCGCCGCCGTACTGCGCCGCCGCTGGGTCCGCCGCACCACCCTGCCGCTGCTGCTGCTCGCCCCGCTCGTGCTGCTCCTCGCCAACGGCTACGACGGCGAAATGCTGTTCCGCGCCTACCTGTTCGCGCTGCCCGCCACCTCCTTCCTGATCGCCGCCCTGCTCGCCCCCGGCCTGCCCCACCCGCCCGTCCGGCCCGCCGTCACCGGCACCGTCCTGCTCGCCCTGCTCGGCGGACTGCTGTTCGGCTACTACAGCAAGGAAGCCGTCAACCACTTCACCCCGCAGGAAGCCGCCGCCGTCCGCTACGCCACCGAACAGACCCCGCCCGGCTCCCGGATCGTCTCCCTCACCTCCGACGAACCCGGCGGCGAACTCCACTACGACCAGCACACGTGGATCATCCTCACCGACGCCGACCCCGCCGGCCGCCTCCTGCTCGCCACCGACCCGCAGACCGCCCTCACCGACGCGCTCTCCACCGGACAGCCCTCCTACCTGGTGCTCACCCGCGCCCAGCTCGCCGCCTGCCGGCTCACCGGCCTGCTCCCGGCCGCCGCGGTCGACGAGATCCAGTACACCGCCGCCCACCTGACCGCCCTGCGGCCGGTGTACAGCAGCCCCGACGCGATCGTCTACCAGTACCTGCCGCCCACCGCCCCGGCCGGGCCCACGGGGCCGGCGGGGCCTGCGGGGCCTGCGGGGCCGAGGGCTCCGGTCGGGCCTGGCGGGGGCGCCGGGCCGGTCCGGGGCGCCGGGCCCGTCGGGCCTGTCGGATCCGTCGGGCCTGTCGGATCCGTCACGGAAGGAGGCGCGTCATGAGCAGGACCCTCGAAGCCGTCCGGCGACACCCCGGGAGCCGGTGGCCGCTGCTGCTGGCCGGTTCCGGCTGGATCGCGTTCGCCGCGACCGCGCTGCCCGCCGCCGGCCCGCTGCGGGTCGCGGCCGTCACCGCGTTCCTGCTCAGCTGCCCCGGTGCGGCCGCCGTCCGGCTCGCCCGCCCGGCGCTGCGGCCCGGCGAGTGGTGGTCGACGGCGGTGCTGGCCGTCGCGGTCAGTGCCGCGCTCACCGCACTGGTCACCGAAACCCTGTACCTGGCAAGGCAGTTCACTTCCGCCCGGGTGGTCCTGGTGCTCGCCGTACTGACCACCGTGCTGGTCCTGGCGGTCCGGCGGGAGCCGCCCGGCGGCCCGGAGGGTCAGGAGAGCCCGGAAGGCCCGGGAGGAGCGGCGGGGCCCGGGCGGAAGGGACGCGGGCGGATCTGGATGGCCGCCGCGCTGCTGGCCGCCACCGCCTGCGGCGGCCCGGCCGTCGGCAGCATGCAGGACCCGCGCGGCTCCGCCTCCACCGCCTCCACCGTCCCCACCGGCGTCCCGGCCACCGAGCCCCCCGCCGCGCCGCCCGACAGCCCCCGGCCCTGGCACCCCGCCCTGTACGACGACTTCACCGGCCACGGCCTCGACTCCGCGAACTGGACGACCTGCTACGACTGGAACCAGAACGGCTGCACCAACGCGGGCAACCAGGAGAGCGAGTGGTACCGCCCCGGCCAGGTCACGGTCGCCGACGGCGCCCTCACCCTCACCGCCACCCGCCGCGCCACCACCGGCAGCGACGGCAAGACCTACCCCTGGACCTCCGGCCTGGTCTCCACCGGCCGCGACAACTGGAACGCCCAGCCCCGGCACACCTTCACCTACGGCTACGTCGCCGCCGCCATCCAGGCCCCCGCCGACTCCACCGGCATGTTCCCCGCCTTCTGGCTGCTGCCCGCCGCCACCCGCGGCGGCCTCCCCGAGATCGACGTCGCCGAGTTCATCAACTCCAACCGCTACGTCGACCTCAACCTGCACGGCCGCACCCCCCAGGGCCGGGACGCGAACGCCCACCAGCGCTACGGCCCCGTCGACTTCGCGGCCGGCTACCACGTCTTCGGCGTCGACTGGGAACCCGACGGCATCACCTGGTACGTCGACGGCACCCCCCGCCTCCAGGTCACCGACCCCGCCGCGATCCCCGACACCCCCATGGAACTCCTGATCAACCTGGCCGTCGGCTTCGAAGAGGCCCCGACCACCGACACCGCCCAACTCCACGTCGCCTGGATCGGCGTCTGGCAGCACTGAGCCGCCGTCCGGCCGGTGTCACCGGGGCGGTGGCGCGGAGCCGGCGAGTTCGCGCAGGACCGGGACGAGGACCTCGCGCAGCCAGCGCCGGTTGCGGGCGAAGCGGCGGGACTTCTCCAGGTTCGCCGAGACGTGCCACAGCCAGGCCAACAGGACGCCGGACAGCGGGAGTTCGCCGGTCTCGGGCCGCCGCAGGCCCCCGGTGCGCAGCGCGTGGACGACCTGCTCCCCCCAGGAACGCCCCTCCAGCAGCCAGCCCAGGGCCAGGGCGAAGCTCGCCCGGTCGACCACCACCGGGCCGTCGGCGAGCGCGTCCGCCCAGTCGACCAGGCCGGTGACGGTCGGCTGCCCGCCGGAGGAGGGGGCGGGGGGCTGTCCGTTGGGCGATTCGTCGGGTGATTCGTTCGGGACGGGGGAGCGCAGAAGCAGGTTGCCGGGGGTGAAGTCGCCGTGCGTCCAGGCCACTTCGGTCGGGTGCTCGGTCAACTCGCGGCGCAGGCGGGCGCGCAGCGCCAGCAGGCCCGCCGTGCCCTCCGCGCCCCGGCACCAGCGGACCCGGTCGGAGAGCACCGCCAGCCGGTGGCCCAGCCAGCCGTCCACCAACCGCCCGTCCCAGCTCGATCCGCTCGTCGCGCCGCGCAGTTCGGCCAGGACGTCGAACGCGGACGCGGTCAGCGCGGCGGCCAGTTCGGGACGGCGGGAGAGCAGCACGTCGCCCGGGACGCCCGGCAGGACCTCCTGCACCAGGACCGGCGGGCGGCCGCCGAGCCGCGAGTCCAGCGTCCGGGGCAGCAGTTCGCGCAGCTCCGGACGCCGCACCTGTGCGGCCAGCACCGCGATCGCGTCCCGCTCGCGCACCAGCGCCCGCACCGCCTCCCCGGTGCGCGGGCACTTCACCAGCACCGGCGGCCCGCCGTCCGCCGGACGCCAACGCGCGACCAGCACGTCCGAGAACCCCTGCGCCACCGCCTCCCACCGGCCGCGCCCCAACTCCCATGCCGCCAACCGCAGTCGCAGCTCGTCCGCGGCCCGGCCCGCCGACCCCGGCGGCACCAGCAGCAGCCCGCCCGCGACCTCCCGCACCCCCATCAGCTCGTACACCGGGACGCGGCCGCCGACACTCATCCCGCCCTCCGTCCGCCGCCGCCGACCGCCAACCCGCCCGACCGGCAGGCCAGTCGGAGCAGCCGGGCGGGCAGGCCCGGCATCCCCGCCTCCGGCAGGGCCAGCAGGGCCAGCAGCGCCCGGCTCTGCGCCGAGGGGCGGGGCGGTCGGCAGCGGGCGCAGCCGCCCGGGCGGTGGCCGAGCAGGACGGCCACCGCCTCTGCCAGCCCCGCCTGGTAGGACGAGCCGCCGACCCGGGCCACGGCCTTGGCCTCGGGCGCCGCGTGCGCGGGCGCCGTGCCCAGCCGGGCCCAGCGCAGCAGCTCCCGGTCGGCCGGCCCGTCCCCGGCCGCGAACACCGGCACCGCGCCCGGATCGCCCAACTCGGCCAGCAGCGCCCGCACTCCGGCCGCCTTGCCGACCCCCGGCGGCAGGAAATCGGTCTGCTGCTCGCCCCGCACCACCCGGGTGCCGGTCGCGGCGGCGATCCGGTCCGCGGTGCGCCGGTCCAGCCCCGTGTACCGCCCGCCCGGGTGGCGGCGCGAGACCCGGGCCGTCCAGCGGGCCAGCGGATCGACCACCAGGCCGTCCAACTCCCCTGCCACGGCGCGCACTTCGCTGCCGTCCCGGTCGGCGAGCGGCAGCGGCGGCCGGCCCGGCAGGTGCAGCACCGCCCCGTACTCGGCCACGCCGCCCGCCAACCCGTAGGCCCGGCAACGGTCCTGGACCTCCGGCAGCGAACGCCCCGTGGCCGGCAGCGGGCGGAACCCGTGCGCCCGCAGCGCCCGCAGCGCGAGCATGCCCAGCGGCGACGAGGCCGGGAACCCCAGCGGATCGGTCTCCAGCACCCCGTCCAGGTCCAGCACGCACCACCCCGCGCCCGGCCCGTCCGCCCCGTCCGCCCCGGTCGGAGCGGCGGGCAGGTCGCGCAGGTAGACCTCGGCGAGGAACTCCTGCACCGCCCGCGCCGAGGCCCGCCGCCGCTCCGCCCGGCCCAGCGGCCGCGCCGACACCCCGTGCTGCACCTGCACCAGCCGGGCCAGGCACCAGCGGGCCGGGTCGATCCGCTCCCCGGTCAGCCGCTCGTACGCGGAGCGGACCTCCGCGCCGTACCGGGCCCCGGGGCCCTCGTCCGTAGCGCCGGCGTGGTGGGGCGGGGAGAGCGCGAGGCCCGCCAGGTCCCAGGCCGGGTCGTAGGCGGCCAGGTCCAGGTGGCTGAACGCGCCCTCCGCCCAGTCGGTCTTCACCCAGCGCCCGTCCCGGCCCGTCCACCGGTCGGCGCCGGTGCGCCCGTCCACCACGTACGGCCGGGCGGCGCGGGTGAGCGCGCGGGCCACCGGGTCGGCGAGCAGCGGACGCAGCACCACCGCCCCGCGGCCGAACAGCGGCGCGAACAGGCGCCCCGCCTCCTCCCACACCGGCCCGCGCCCGACCAGCCGGACGCTGCGGTCGACGCCCACGGCCAGCGCCCGCTGCCGCGCGGCCACGTAGCGGGCCGCGTCCAGCGCCCGGACGGGGGCGGCAGAAGAAATATCCTGACGGACCATCAACCCGTTTTCCAGCCAACGGACTTCGGGCACCAGACCGGGCAGCAGCGCGGCGTACTCGGCGGCCCGGCGGCCGAGGTGGCCCAGCCCGACGGTCTCCACTCGCAGCGGCACCGGCGGCCCGTCCGCCGGGTGCCCCGTCACCGGGACGGTGCGGTGCAGGCCGCGCCCCGGGGAACCGGCCGGGCCGACCTCCAGCCGGGCCCAGTCGGCGGCGCCCGGGACGGCCCGGCGGACCAGCGCCCGGACGGCGTCGGGCGAGGTCAACCGGTCGACCTCCCAGTCGGGTCGGGCCAGCGCGACCACCCGGTACGGGCCGAGCGACGGCGGCTCCCGCTCCACCGCGACCAGCACGCTCACCGCGTCCACCGGGAACCCCTGCCCGCACAGCCCGGCCGCGACCTCGGCCAGCGAACGCCCGGTGACCGGTGGATCGTCCACCACCAGCGCCTGCCCGCCGGCCGCCAGCAGCCGGGCCAACTCCCGTTCCCGGCCCGGCAGGACGGCCTGCCCCGGCCGCACCGTGCAGCCCGTCACCGCCCGGTGCCCGGCCCGCCGCAACGCCGCCGCCAGCAGCGGCCCCAGGTAGCTCCCGGAGGTCCGCACCCCCACCACCAGCAGCGGCAGCCCGGCCGGCAGCGGGCGGGCCGCGTCGAACCGGCGGGCCAACTCGGCCAGGTCCGCCGGATACTGGTCGAAACTGCAGAAACAGGACGGCGGCCGGCGCACCGCCGAACCGAGCGTGCGGCGCAACACCGGTGCGGCGTCGAACCGTTCGACCAGCCGGAACAGCCGCCGGTACAGCGCGGAGGGCAGCGGCGCCGAGTCCAGCACCGGCGCGGCCAACTCGTCGGTCGCGTCGGCGAGATCCCGCGTCCAGCGAACGGCCTTGTCCAGCACGGGAGTTCGTGCGGCGAGCCGGGCCGCCCGGTCGAGCGCGGACCCGAGCGGATCGGTGGGCGGACCGGTGGGCGGACCGGCGGGAGGCTCGGCCGGCGGGCCGGTGCGGTCGCGCAGGTGGCGGGCGAGGCGGCGCGGAGCCGTCCAGGTACCGGCGAGCCGGTCCTCGGCGGCCTGCACCATGCCCGCCGCGTACAGGAAGGCGTCCAGCGGATCGCCCGCCCGAGCCGCCCCGGCCAGCTGCCGGGCCAGCTCCGCCACCGTCGCGTGCGGATCCGCCGGACCGGCGAACGGGACCGCGACGGCCCCGGGCACGGGCCTGGCGGGACTGATCGGCCTTGCGGTCATGAACGCTCTCCGGGGGAGCGGCGGGCTGCCGGACACGGCTGCTTCCACCGTCCGCCCGCCCGCCCGCGACCGCAACGCGGACCCCGCCCCGCCCGCCGCCCGATCCACCCGCCGTACCCGCCCGGACGCGGTGGGTCGACCGTCGGAGGCGTGCGGTGACGGAGCCGCAACGCACGGTGCCCGCGCGCCGTTGCGTCCTAGGGTGGGGCGGTGTTCAACCGACTGGAGATCGAGGTGCGCACGGGCGTCCGCGCACCCGCCGAAGCACGGATCCGGGTCGACGGCGAGGACCTCGTCGACACGGCGGCCGGCCCGGACGGCTTCGGCGCCCACGCCCCGTGGCTGCTGCCCGCCGCCGGGGACGGCCCGCTCCGGGCGACCGGCGAGGCCCGGCGGGTCGAGCTCGGCGAACCCGAGTGCACGGGCGGCTGCTGCGGCTACCTGGCCGCCGTCGTCCGGCGGCACGGCGCACTCGTGGTCTGGTCCGACTGGGAGACCCCGGCCGACGAACCGGTCCCGCCCGACTTCCACTTCGACGCCCGCCAGTACGACGCCGAACTCGCCCGCGCCACCGCCGACCGCTGGTGGGACGTCCCCCCGGTGCCGTGAACGTCCCTGCGGGAACGGAAACTTCTCCTCCCCGGACCGATGAGTCCGGGCGATGGGGCCCGTCGAAGCCAGTGAGAGCAACGACAACCCACCGACCGACCGGGGAGAACCGACAAGATGTCCACCACCACGACCGCCACCACCGCCGCCACTGCCGCCGCTCCGAAGAAGGCCGTGGCCCGCACGGTCCTGACGCTGCGGATCCTGCTGGCGCTCTTCTTCGCCCTGGCCAGCGCGGCGCCCAAGCTGCTGGCGCTGCCCGCCGCCACCACCGTCTTCGACGCGATCGGCGTCGGCGACTGGTTCATGTACCTGACCGGCGCGGTCGAACTGGCCGGCGCCGTCGGCCTGCTGCTGCCCCGGCTGGCCGGACCCGCCGCGACCGCACTGATCGGCTTCCTGCTGTGCGCGTTCATCACCCAACTGACCGCGATGCACGGCGAGAACGCCGGCACCCCGTTCTTCTTCATGCTCCCGCTGGCCTTCATCGCCTGGCACCGCCTGGCACCACCGCGCCCGCACCGCCGCCCTCCTCACCCGCCGCCACTGACCCGCCCCGCCCCCGGCCCGGGCCCCGCGGGGGTGCTCCGGGACGGACAGGGGAAACGGGTTACGGCAGGACGGCGGAGTAGGTCAGGAACCCGGAGTGCTCGCCGGTCGGGACGAATCCCGCCTTGGTGAGGACACGGCCGGAGGCCGGGTTGTCCGGGTGGTGCCGGGCGTGCACCCGGGAGATGCCGAGGCGTCGGGCCAGGTCGAGCAGGTGGCGGACGGCGAGGGTGGCGTATCCCCGGTTCCAGACGTCGGGTCGCAGGAGGTAGCTGACGGCGGCACCGTCGGCGGAGCGCTGGTGCAGGGTGGCGACGCCGACGAGTGCGCCGTCGGCGGTGATGCCGAGCACGTGGTCGCGGGGCAGCCCGACGGGAGGCGCGAGCGCCTGGCGGATGCGGAAGACCGCTTCCGTCCGCTCCATCGGCGGGCGGCCCAGGTACCGCACCGCCTCGGCGGTGTAGATGCCGGGCAGGGCCGAGGCGTCCCCGGGCCGCAGTTCCCGTAACTCGACCATCAGCGGCCCGCCTCGTGCAAGGCGGTGAGCTGGTCGGCGAGTTCGGTGGCCAGCGGACGGTCCTTCGCATTGCCGAGCAGCACGGGCTTGAGTACCTGCTGAAGCTCGGGCCAGACCTCGGTGCCGGCCAGCGGGACGGCCCGTTCGCCGATGGCTCCGAGCAGCGCGGCCGGGCCGATGCTCTGCCGGTCGATGCCCGCCGCTTCGTAGTCCAGCGGCCAGTCTCCGGTGACGCAGGTCCACAGGGAGGCGGCGAGGGCGTACACGTCGGACATGAAGGTGGTCAGCACGGGCTGGCCGTCGGTCGTGATCTCGGCGGCCAGCTCGGGCGCGGTGAGGTGCACCATCGTGCCCCGGAACGCCGACCAGGGCGTTTCGCCGAGTTGCCGGGCCCAGGCGAAGTCGATCAGTCGCACCCCGCCTTCGGTGTGGATGGCGTGGGCGGGCTGGAGGTCGCCGTGGATCCAGCCGAGGCCGTGCAGGTCCGCCACCGCCCGGGTGACCTGGACGGCGCTCGCCAGCGCCTCGGGCCGAGCGGCGTCCCGCCCGGCGCGGACGGATGTGAACTGCTGCCAGGTGCTCGGCCCCTCCTCCCACGGCGTGACGTACCAGACGCCCTCGGAGATCCGGCCGACAGCCACCCGGTAACCGGGGAGCCGGTCCAGTACGGACGCCTCGCGGGCGGTGACCTCGGCGGCCTCTCCGGTGCCGAGCTTGATGGCCGCCGCTCCGTCCGGACCGCCGGCCTTCCACACAGCCGAGCCGCGCCGGTCGCTGACCTCCGTCAGCGCAACGGGACCGCACAGCGCCTCCGCGGCCTTCAGCGCTGCTGCGGCCTCGGCAAGGAACTCGCCCATTCTCGAACTGCCTTCCACTCGCAAGGGATGTGCTCGAAGACGTCCCGGCCGTCGTCCACGGACACGGCAAGGGCCGTGGCGAGGTCCGGGCGTCCCCGTGAGGAACTTCGGGTCCAGCGGCCGTACGCCCGCTCGCACCGGGAGGAACGAGAAGGGCGGCGGCGGGATGCTCCGGCCGTGTCGGTCGGTCTCGACCGCGCCCTGCGGGAACTTGCCGAACATGACCCCGACGGGGGCGTACAGGTGCTTCAACGCCCAGTGCGGCCAGGCCGGCAACTCGCGGTGGTCCGCGTCTTCGCACCGACCGAGCAGCACCACGTTCTCGCACACGAGCGTGCCGAAGGGCCGTGCCATCAACGGGCGGACCCACTCCGCGGCCTGGACCCCGGCGTGGAACAACTCCGCCTCCACCGCGTACCGGTGACTGCCCGGGACGATCTCGTAGACCGTCCAGCCGGTCATGCCGCGCCGGACGGAGGGCCGCAGGAACGGGCAGTGCTCGTGCAGTCCCGCCAGGTAGGGCCCCACGTCAACGGAGGTGGGTAACTCCGTCCGGGGCTCGATGAGGCGGAGCGCCCCGGCGGTCGGCCGGGACGCCCCGTCGCGTGGTGCGGTGGTCACAGGTACGACGCCGCCGGGGCCAGGTCGCCGTCGCCCGGGGCGGGCGAGCAGTTCCACTCCGCCCAGACCTTCCCCGTGTCGCGGTAGCGGCCGAGGAGTTCGGTGTCCAGGGTGCCGTCGGCGTCGGTGAACCAGACCTCCGGCAGCGGGCCGTACGCCACGGTGTAGGCGTCCACCCACTCGATCCGGCCCTCGCCGCCGCTCTCCACGTGGTCGAGCTTGCGGCCGGCGTGCTCGGTGGTGAACTCGTCGTGCTTGGCGGGGTTCTCGGTGAGCCGGTGCCACACCCGGTCGACGGCCCCGGAGAACATCTGCGGGGCGGACGGCCCGGCGTCGATGCGCTCACCGGTGATCCTGAAGAACTTGCCCAGCTCGTCCAGCGCGGAGCCGGTGTCGATGGTGCTCACGTGTCTCTCCAATCGCGTTCGTGCTGCTCGGCCTGCCGGCCGAGCAGTCGTGTGGTGGCGCCCCGGCCCGACAGGCTCTTTTCGCAGACCGGGAGTTCGTGGGTGCCCGAAGGCGCAGGGCGGTCAGACGCGGCCGGCCGCGTGCGGTGCGCTCGGCCGCAGCGCGGTACTCATCCTGCTCGTTCACGGTCGGCCGGTCCTCCTGCTGGGACTGAGGTTGCCTGCTTGCCTCTAGTGAACGGCCGCCCCGTTGCGCAGAACCAGAGCAGAAGCTGAGCGCTTGTCAGGCATAATCAACGCGTTGTCAGACTTGACCTGGGCCTTTCGATCTGCACGAGGAGGCGCATGTGGCCGGGAGGCGAAGGCGGCTTGCGGCCCGCCGCAAGGCCCTGGGCTACAGTCAGGACGACCTGGCCGAACTGCTGGGGGTAGCCACCTCCACGGTTGCCCGCTGGGAGGCCGGCGCGGACCCTCGCGGGTGGGTGTTGCCCAAGCTGGTGCTGGCCCTCAAACTCACTCCCGAGGCGCTTGCGGACCTACTGGCGCCGGAAGCGGTCCCTCAAGTCCTTCCGGCGGCTCCTGCTGCCGGACTTCCCCCTGGGGACACAGACGAAATGAAGCGCCGTGATGTCCTGAGTCTGCTGGCCGTGACAGGCGCCCTCATCTCCCTGCCCGAAATCGGCAACCCGGCCCCCGGAGACGGGACGGCTGCTTCACTGGCGGAGACCGGATCGGAGCTGAACGCGTCACTGTGGCGGGTTTTTTCCCTGTCCGACTCGAAGCAGGCCGTCTACCCGGTGGTCCGACACCAGCTCGGGCTGTTCGCCAGAGCCCTGCAGGAAAGCCAGAGCAGTGCCTCCCGCCGGCGTCTTTGCCTGCTGGTCGGAGACCTTTACCAACTGGCCGGGGAGATTTTCTTCGATGCCAATAGGTATGCCGATGCCGCCCACTGCTACACGCTGGCCGTCAGCGCATGCAGAGAAGCCGGCGAGTTCGACATGTGGGCATGCGCATTGACGCGTCATGCATTCGTTGAGCTGTATGAAAGCCGATTTTCGGCGGCGGCTCCGATGCTTTCGGCAGCAGCGCAAGTGGCCGAGCGG
This sequence comes from Kitasatospora sp. NRRL B-11411, assembly GCF_000721345.1. Taxonomy (NCBI): domain Bacteria; kingdom Bacillati; phylum Actinomycetota; class Actinomycetes; order Kitasatosporales; family Streptomycetaceae; genus Kitasatospora; species Kitasatospora sp. NRRL B-11411. The sequence continues at coordinate 58,772 of NZ_JOGH01000035.1, forward strand.
GGAGACAGTCAACTGTCGACGAGGTACTGGGTGGCGGCGGTCCAGGCCGAGGCGTACGCAGGTCTTGGCGACTTCGAGGCCACCAACAGAGCGCTGGACACCGCCGAGCAGGTACACGGCCTGTCGGGAAAACTGCACAATGGCGGCTGGCTCCGCTTTGACGGCTCGCGGCTGGCCGAGGAACGGGGCACCTGCTATCTCGCCCTGGGCCGCCCGGACTTGGCGGAACTGGCGTTGACCGCAGCGCTCACCCAGCCGCTTTCATTGCGCCGCCGGGGGGCCGTTCTTGCGGAATTGGCGGCCCTTGGTGCCGAGCGCCGAGACCTCGACAAGGCAGGCCACTACGTCCGGGCCGCCCTGGATTTGGCTGGCCAGACCGGCTCGGGCTACGTGGGAAGAAAGTTGGAAGGCGTCAAGACGCGCCTCGTCCCCCTCATGTCGGACAGCCGTGCTCTGGCGCTGCATCAGCACATTTCGGCGCTGGACAGCGTCGCTTGACCGAGGAGTGGCACATGTCAACTGACGGGCAGATTTTCCGTGATGCCTGGATCGCCGGCGTCCTGAAGCACTACCCCGGAGACCCGAAGCCGGGATATGTCGCGCCCTGGGACGAAACGCCGGACTGGGAGCGCGAGTGCGCCGCCACGGTTTTCGGCCAGGTCCGCGAGTTCCTGCGAGTGAGCGACGGGCACGCTTCGAAGCTCACCCGAGAGCAGAAGGGCCGGTTCGTGGCACTGTGCTGGATCGCGCAGATCCACAAGCACATCGAGAACCCGAAGCCAGGCTACGTCGCCGACTGGAGCGAACTTCCAGGATGGCAGCAGGAGACCGACGCGGACATCTTCGAGGCAATCGAGAGCGCTCTGACCTGATGCCTCGGCTCGGTCGCCCCCGGCCCTCGCCCTGAGACACAAGGGCGGGGCCGCGGGCGACGATGGCCGGGCACTCGTTCCGGACCGGGTCGTCGGCGCAGTGCTCGCCATGACGGAGGGCGTCGACCCGGCCGAGATAGTTCTGCCGTGCCTCTTCCGCGACGCCCAGAGATTTGGGGTCGGGAACATCCCGCACATAGGCCGGCGCCACCTCACTGCCGCCTCGAATCCAGGCCGTGGAGCACCGGAAGCAGGGGTACCGGAACGTTCGGCCGTGGATCGGCAGTAGCCCCGGAAGTCTCAAGGCCGATTCGGCCCGGGCTCCGTGGGGGTGGCGGGGTCAGCCGACCAGGGGGGTCAGGGCGAGGGTGTGCTGGGTGTGTTCGACCTTGGCGCGGAGGTAGCGGAGGTTGCTGGGGGAGAGGTGGACGCCGGTGGGGACGCGTTCGGTGATGGTGATGCCGTGGGTGGTGAGTTGGGTGGCCTTGTCGGGGTTGTTGCTGAGGAGGCGGACGGCGGGGGCGCCGAGGGTGGTGAGCATCTGGGCGGCGGCGGTGTAGTCGCGGGCGTCCTCGGGGAGGCCGAGGGCGGCGTTGGCCTGGTAGGTGTCGAGGCCGGAGTCCTGGAGGGCGTAGGCGTCGAGCTTGTTGTAGAGGCCGATGCCGCGGCCCTCCTGGCGGAGGTAGAGGAGGTAGCCGCCGGTCTCGGCGATCCGCTGGACGGATTCGCGCAGCTGGGGGCCGCAGTCGCAGCGGGCGGAGCCGAAGACGTCGCCGGTGAGGCACTCGGAGTGCAGGCGGACCAGGGGGGTGGCGGTGGCGGTGGGGTCGCCGAGGGCGAGGGCGAGGTGTTCGGCGCCGTCGGCGAGGCCGTGGAAGGTGTGCACGTCGGCCTCGATGCGGTAGCCGTCGGCGAAGGCGAGGGGGACGCGCACGCGGGAGCGCACGGTGGCGGTGGGGAGCTGGTGCGTCATGTCTGGTCCCTCCGGGGCCGCGAGTGGTGGTCGTCTGCGGTCCGGTGCGAGGGGCCGACGGGCGGCCGCCGGGTTGTTCAAATTCGAACCGGATCGTGCTCGCCCGACGCTACACCGTTGTTCCAATTCGAACAACTGGCGTCCCGGACGGCATTCCCCGCCCCGCCGGCCCCGTCGTTCGTGCGGACGCACGGCCCTCCCGTTCGGCCCACCAGCCCCCGGCTACCCGCCGGTACCCCGGCAAGGTGGACAGGTAGGACGGAGCGGGCGGGGCGACGCGACGACCCGGCGACGGGGCGCGGACCCGGCCCGAGGCAGCGCGAGCTTGGGAGATGAGCCGACCGTGAAGATCACCGAACCGAGCCCCGGCGCGCCCTGCTGGGTGGAGCTCGCCACCGAGGACCCGGCCGCCGCCCGGGTCTTCTACCACGAGCTGTTCGGCTGGCGCGCCGAGACGGCGGCCGACGAGCAGGCCCGCGGCTACACCCGGCTGTACCTGGGCGAGCACCTGGTCGCCGGACTCGGCGGCCTGCTGCGGCCCGGCCGGGCCACCGCCTGGACCATCGGCTTCCACACCGCCGACGCCGACAGCACCGCCGACGAGATCGCCGACGCCGACGGCCGGCTGATCGTCCCCCCGACGGACGCCCCGGACCTGGGCCGCTACACGGTCGCCGCCGACCCCACCGGCGCGGTCTTCGCCACCTGGCAGCCCGCCGGGCTGCACGGCGTCGACCTGCGCGACGAGCCCGGCGCCCTCGGCTGGGTCGAACTCGCCACCCGGGACCCGCGGGCCGCCGCCGAGTTCTACGCCCGGGTGTTCGGCTGGAGCGTCAACACCGGCGAGATGTACACCGAATTCGGCCTGGGCGGACGGGACTTCGGCGGCATGATGGACATGTCCGACCAGTTCCCGGCCGAGGTGCCGCCGTACTGGATGCCGTACTTCGCGGTCGCCGACGTCGACCTCGGCGCCGAGCGCGCCGCCCTGCTCGGCGCCACCGTCACCCTCCCGCCCACCGACGTCCCCGACGGGCCGCGGCTGGCCGTGCTGCGCGACCCGCAGGGCGCGGTCTTCGGCATCCACGTGGCGGAGGGGACGGACGGCAAGTAGGAGGAGACAAGTAGGAGGAGAGGGGAGACGGGGTCGGACCCGGGCCGGGGGCGCCAGTGGGGGACGGCGGGGGCCCGGGCGGCGGTGTTCGCGGAGCAGAGGGACGGCAAGTAGGAGGAGGGGGGACGGGGGTCAGACCCGGGCCGGGGG